>CAKVCJ010000232.1 GCA_934725655.1 uncultured Brachyspira sp. | reverse complement strand
AATTATTGCATATATTTTTTACTATTGTTAGCCCAAGCCCCGTTCCATTGACTTTAAGGTATTTGTTGTTTTTTACCCTAAAAAATCTTTCAAATATTCTGTTTAAATACTGCGGTGCTATTCCGCAGCCTGTATCTTTTACTGTGAAAATTGCTTTATCTTTATCAGTGCTTAGAATGATTTTTACATTACCGCCGTCATCTGTATATTTAATAGCATTATCCACAAGATTATTAACAACTTCTGTTATTTTTTCTTTATTAGCCATTATAAAAGCAGATTCTACATTTAAGTCTATTGTAATATTTCTCTTTTGTGCTTTTAATTTATTACTGTCATAAACATTAAGTATTATCTCTTTTATATCCATTTTCTCATCTACAGTCTCCTGCCAATTGGCCTCTATTCTGCTTAATGTAAGCATATCCATAACCAACTCTTTCATTCTCAATGCTTCTGAGTTTATTCTATTTAAAAAATCATTTAAATTCTTTCCGCCGCCAGTGGCTAATAAAAGTTCAGAGTATCCTAAAATGGAAGTTAAAGGTGTTTTTAATTCATGAGATGCATTAATAAAAAAGTCCTGTTTTTCTATTTCTAATTTTCTAATATCCGTAACATCTTCAAATTTTATTAAAGCAGATATATTTTCATTGTTGCGTATAGGTATAATAGTGATTTCTATATCCATATTATGTTCTTTTGTATCAAACTTAGAGAATCTTGCCAACTCTATAGCATTATCTATCTTTTTTATTACATTTTCATCTTTTATTATCTCACTCAAATTATTAACTTTCCTCTCTTCAATATCCAAAAAATCTATAGCAAATTGATTAATAAAAAATATCTCTTTCTTTTTATTAACAGCAATAATTCCCTGAGCAATATTTTCTAATACATAATTGAGTTTTTCTTTTTCAGTTTGATATGCTATTATGTTGTTATTTAAATCAACAGCAACCTCATTAATATCATAAATAATATTATTAATATCATTGAATCCAGTAAGGTTTTTAGGCGTGAGCGAGCGATTATTATATATATTGTCTAATGTCTCTTTAATGATATAAAAAGGATTCATAATATTTCTTGACATTAAAGGCAGTACAAAAGCCATAAGTATTACAACAACCGTTATCACCATAACAGCAGTAAATAAAAATGTAGTTAAATATTTATTAATAGAATCCATAGGTATAGATACTCTTAATATATAATCCACATAGTCATCAGATTTAATTTTTTTAGATGCATATATATAAGGGGTTTTCTGACTAATAGAAGTACTTATAGAGAAAGATGGCTCGCTGTTTGTATTATGCAAAGCTTCTATAACATCGCTTCTATTATTATGATTTCCGAGTGTAGTTTGAGAAGTATCGGTAAGCGTATCAGCAATAACTATACCATTTGTAGAGATTATGCTTATTCTTAATTCTTCTTTATCAGACTGCAATACAAAATTTTTAAAATCATCTTCTGTTTTAATATCATATATGCTGATTTCTCTCTGAAGCATGTCCATAATATTAACAATCATTACTCTGCTGTACATAATATTATTATACTGCACTGTAAATAGAATTCCTATAAACATTAAAGCACTTGATAGTATAAGAATAAATAATGATTTTAAAAATATATTTCTAATCATAAAAAATAATTATATTTCTATTAATTTATATCCCATTCCTCTAACAGTAATAATATTTTCTTTTCGTAAATCTAATTTTTGTCTTATAGATTTGATATGCATATCAATAGTTCTTGTTTCCATAGAGTGCTCTACTCCCCAAACCTCTTCAAGCATCATTTCTCTATCTACAACATTATTAGCATTTTCCATAAGCAGTTTTAATAAGTCAAACTCTTTTTGTGTGAGAGAAACCTGCCTATCATTAACATATACAACTCTTTTTTTTACTATTAGCTTAATCTCTCCGAATGTCAATTCTTCAGTATCCATTTTTACATCTTTTTTTCTCAAATTAGCTTTAATTCTTGCTATGAGTTCTAATACCGAGAAAGGCTTTGGTATATAATCATCAGCCCCTAAATTAAGCCCTGTCACTATATTAATTTCACTAGACTTTGCTGTAAGCATTATTACTTTAATAGGCATATGAGCATAATCAGTTCTAATTATTTTTAATATATCAGTTCCTTCCATATCAGGAAGCATAATATCCAAAAGTATTAAATTAGGTATATTATTCTTTAAAGCTTCAAGCATATCTTTGCCGTTAGCAAAACATTCTATATTAAACCCAGCCTCTTCTACAGTATATTTTATTAGGTCTCTTATATTATCATCATCTTCTACTGAGTAAATAAGTTCTTTTTCCATAATTCTCACTCTATTATAAAAGTTTTATTCTTGGTATTATATATTTATTTTGTTCAATATACAAGTACTTTAATATATAAAACCCAAAAAACTTTATTTATTTTTTACAATATTTTACAAATCCATTTAATGATTCTTATAATTAAGATATAATGTGGCTTGAATAATTATATGTTATATAAGGTAGTATTTTTTGTATAATAGTATTAAAAATAAGAATATATCATTGCTATATTTTTATTTTATTGTATAATATTTCCAGTTATTTAATATTGTTCTAAAAATAGGAGAATATATATATGCCACCAAGATCAAAATTAGGTGAAATACCTAGACAACAAATGCCGCAAAGAAGTGCTGAAGAGCGTAAGAAAGATTTTAAAGAAGTACCTTTGGGATATACAGAAGAAGAAGCATATACAGAATCATTAAGATGTTTAGATTGTAAAGTTCCTCATTGTATGGAAGGCTGCCCTGCTAAAGTAAAAATACCGGAGTTTATAGGACTTATAGCAGAGAGGAAATTCTTAGAAGCAGCTAAAAAAATAAAAGAAACTAATGCATTACCTGCAGCTTGCGGAAGAGTATGCCCTCAAGAAACGCAATGCGAACAGAGATGTGTTGTTGGTAAGAAATTTGAGCCTGTTGCTATTGGTAAATTAGAAATGTTTGTTGCTGACTATGAAAGAAAACATGCTAAGTATGACGGCTTAAAAGTAGAAAAAAACGGCAAAAAAGTTTGTATTATAGGTGCTGGCCCTGCCGGTTTGGCTTGTGCAGGAGATTTAATAAAATTAGGTTATGATGTTACAGTACTTGAAGCTTTGCATACTATAGGCGGAGTGCTTATGTATGGTATTCCTGAGTTCCGTTTGCCTAAGGAGTTGGTTGCTCATGAGGTAGAAAACCTTAAGAAAGATGGTGTTAATTTTAAAATAAATGAAGTTGCTGGTATATCTTTGGATTTCAATGAATTAAGAAAAGAGTATGATGCTATATTCTTGGGTACTGGTGCGGGACTTCCTGCCTTTTTAAATATACCTGGTGAGAATTACTGCGGAGTATATTCGGCTAATGAATATTTAACAAGAGTTAATTTAATGGGAGCTTATAAATTCCCTAAAGTGGATACTCCTGTTATTAAACATAAAAGAGTTGCTGTGTTGGGCGGCGGTAACGTTGCTATGGATGCTTGCAGAACTGCTGTAAGACTTGGTGCTGAGAAAGTATATATAGTTTATAGAAGAACAGAAAAAG
>CAKVCJ010000231.1 GCA_934725655.1 uncultured Brachyspira sp. | reverse complement strand
TTTTTTTCAATACCCATTTTGAGGTTTTTTAACATTTTTTTATATTTTTTATTCTTTTGATATTTTTTTGTTTTTTGATTAAAATAGCTAATAAATTATATACGAGAGCGCTATGATGATAAAAGAAGATAATAAATATATATGTAAATGTAAAGAATTATCTATTGAAGAGATAGAAACATTAAAGAAAGAATATGGATTAAAAACACTAAAAGATATAGTAAAGAAGACAAAAGCAGGCACAGCTTGCGGAGGATGCAGGAATAAATTAAAGGAGCTATTTAAGGATAATTTAAGATAAAAACATTATAATTCTACATAGCCTCTGTAGGCATATCTGGCCTCACCTTTCATAAAAACAGTATTATCTTTATAAGTTAATGTTAAATCGCCGCCTAAAAGGTGATTGAGTATAATATTATCAGTTCTTTTGCTAATAAATCCAGCCACGCAAACAGCAGAAGCCCCAGTACCGCATGCCAAAGTTTCACCGCTTCCCCTCTCCCAAGTTCTCTGTATAACCTCTCCCCTATTAAGAACCTGCACAAACTCTACATTAGTTCTATTTGGAAATATAGGGTTATTTTCAATAAAGCTTCCAATATCATCAATTCTCATATTTTTAACATCATCTACAAATATAACACAATGAGGATTGCCCATAGATACAGAAGTAAAATAATAAGTTTTTCCATTAAAACTAATAGGCTCATCTATAATTGGAGTTTTATCTATAGTAGTTGGTATTTTTAAGCCTTCGAGTATGGGAGAGTCCATATTTATCTCAACGCTATCAACTTCATCATTCTTTATAAATAAATTAGCCTCAAGCACTCCCCTTAATGTTTCTATTTTCATTGGATTATTTTTTGATATATTATTATCATAAGCATATTTTGCCACACATCTTATGCCATTACCGCACATTTCAGACTCAGAACCGTCATAATTAAACATTCTCATAGTTACATCAGCTATTTTACTCGGCATTATTAAAACAATACCATCAGCTCCTATAGAATAATGTCTATGACTCAAAATTGGAGAATATTTTTTAGCATCTTCAACCGTAAAACTCTCCTTAAAACAATCTATATATATATAATCATTTCCTATGCCATGCATTTTAGTAAAATTCAAAGTCATAATAATGAACTCCAAAACATAAAAAATATTTATTTATTTTACTTTAATTTCTATAGTTTTAGCTTTTACCCTGCTGTTTGAAACAGTTACTGTTATAGAGCCTTTTTTGTTATTAGATTTTACCCAGAAAGAGTAATATCCGCCCTCAAGTACAGGGTTATCATTTCCTATTAAAGAACCAGAACCTTTAACTTCTATCTTTATAGCTTCGTTAATATATGGAAGTCTGTTTCCTATAGAGTCAATAGCCTTTACTGTTATTCTTACAGCATCCCAAGCAGAACCATTGCTCACAGCATTAATTTCTTTATCATCAGCAATTACTTCCAACTCTTTGAAAGTAGGATTCTTTAAGAAATGTTTCTCTATTACAGCATTACCGTCAATATATCCCACAACCTTAGCATCTTCCCAATTCATAGCACTAACACCTGGAATATTTCTCTCCATTTGTATAATAACAGGAGGATGTTTTAATCCTTGATATTTTCCAGAAGCAGGATACTCTTTTGCTAATAATTCATTCTTATAATAAAACTCCACATAATCGCAATTTGTAGCAACCATTAAAGGAGATATTCCTCCTATAGCCCTCTCCCCTCTTGCATATATAGTGATAGGCTCTAATACAACACAGTCTTTTTTGCTCATCTGTGAAGAGTACACGCTTGCAGCCAATTTTTTATTTCTAAACATATCGCAAACGCCATGATAACATATTCTGTCTCCTGAACCAAAATCATAATGGGTATGATAATCAAAAGCACACCAGCCAGTAGAACCAGATATATGCTCATCTATAGCAACAGCATTAATAACATCAAAATGTCTTTTAGTATGTTCAATTAAACGCTCTTCAGAGTCTTGCATCTTTGTAGGAAACATATGTCCATTATACTCTGTTATCATATAAGGCACATTTTTATCTAATTTTGTTACAAACTTTTGAGCTCTTATAGGGTCATTAACTCCATCGCAATTAAAGTCATTCATAGTATATACATCTTCTAAAAGCTCGCTTCCCATTATATATCTAACGCCGCCTGTTTGTCTTGTTTTGTCTAATTTGTGAGCTACTTTGTTAGTTTCTTTGTAAAAGCTATGATTATCCTGACTCTCATTAATTCTAACCCCCCATATAATTATAGAAGGATGATGAAAATCTCTCTCTATCATATCGCGTACATTTTCTATAGCAACATTCTGCCACTCTTTATCTCCTATATGCTGCCAGCCTGGTATCTCTTCAAAAACCATTAAACCTATTTCATCGCATCTGTCTAAGAAATGTCTTGAAGCAGGATAATGAGATGAACGAACTATATTAAGCCCCAAATCAAACTTTAGTATATCAGCATCTTTTTTCTGAATTCTCTCAGGCATAGCATAACCAACATAAGGAAAACTTTGATGTCTGTTTAACCCTCTTAATTTTATTTTTTTGCCGTTCAAAAAGAATCCGTCTTCTCTAAACTCAACATCTCTAAAGCCCATTTTTATACTAACAGCATCTTCATTAGAAAGAGAAGCCTCAAGTCTGTAAAGTCTTGGATTATCAATATCCCAAAGATCTATTCTGTCTGTATCAATATATTCTTTTATGTCTATATCAGTAAATAATTCATCTTTTTTTAGAGTAATTTCTTTTTTTATTTCACATATATGATATTCTCTATTATAAAGATTAATAAACAAAGTTTCTTTTTTGTTTTCTCTTTTGCTGTTTCTTATTCTCACTTTTCCAGTTATATTCTGTTTAGCATCTCCTATAACCATAATATTTTCAACAGACACTTCATCAACTATAATAATCTGCACTTCTCTATATATTCCGCCATAGCATAAATAATCTATTTCATTTCCAAATGGAGGAATATCTTTTCTCTCTGTGCTGTCAACTTTAACTGCTATAATATTTTCTCCGTCAATTAAAGAATCAGTAATATCATAAACAAAAGGCAAATACCCCCCCTTATGCTCACCAAAACTTTTTGCATTAACAAATACTTCTGCAAACGCCATTACTCCTTCAAAATTAATTAAAACTCTCTTATTTGCAAAATCCTTTTTATTATAATTAAAAATATTTTGGTATCCAGCAATAAGCCAAGTATCAGATTCATCAAAATAATGAAGAGGTATTTCTTTTACTGTATGAGGCAAAGTTACATTTGTTGATTTTAGAATGGTGTTTTTTATATCATCATTCCACTTTTCCAAAAACTTCCAATTAGTATTAAAATCAATTACTTTTCTCATAATAGCTTTACTCCGATAAAGCGTATAATTTTTTATTAAAGATAGATTTTATATTTAAATAAGAAAAAATCAATTATAATTTTATCATTTTTTTTTACATATACTAAAAAAAATAAAATTATCGCATGTTTAGGAGCCAGAGATATTGCACATTTTTTAGTAAAAAAAAGTAGGTATTCCTTATAATATAAATAACCCAATTT
>CAKVCJ010000230.1 GCA_934725655.1 uncultured Brachyspira sp. | reverse complement strand
TTAGAGATGAGTATTTACATCTTCATGGCTTTGGTTTAGACGGCATTGATTATAACGCTGATGTTCAAATATAATAAAATATGATAATAATATAATAATAAGGAAAATATAATAAAAGGCATATCTATTTTTTAGGTATGCCTTTATTTACTTTTTTCTTTTGGCTTGCAAAAGAGAATGCTCTCGCCTCCCCAAGGCGAATAACTCCTTATATAATACTCATAATCATCAGTAATACTTTTTATAAATACTGGTATCTTAAAAAAATCTTCCATAAAAAGCTCACCTCCATGATAAATTGCAACTGCTAAACTTGGTCTATATTTTTTTATTGTCTTTACAGCACCCTCTAAAATTTTTTGCTCTGCCCCTTCTACATCCATCTTTATATAATCAATATTTTTTATGTTGTTTCTCTCTACAAACATATCCAAAGTAATAGCGTGCTTTTTTACTGTAGGCGTGTTTGGCGTCATAGAAACAAAATCTATATCCCTCTCACAATCTAAAAAAATCTCATTTTGAAGTATTACATTATTAAGACTATATTTGTCTTTGATATTTTTAAGTATATTGTATGCATTATCATCAGGCTCAAAAGCATAAATCTTCGCATTATTAGAACTTCTCCTAGAAAAAAAATAAGTGCTGTCTCCCTTCCAAGCACCGACATCAAATAATACATTTCCCCCTTTCACTTCAAAAACATCTTTTACATTATACTGCTCTAAACCAAATATATAAAATAATAAAAAATTCTCTATCTCATTAGGATATTTATATTTTTTTAAATAAAATAATACTCTCTTTATACCCCAAGAAAATATATTTATAATTCCATATTTAATGCTTAATTTTATTTTTTTATTTATATTAGTATACGCATCACTATAAAAAGCAAGCATATATCTATATAATACTATTTTCTTAAAAATATTTTTAGAATAATCTTCTTCAAGCATACTATAAAAAATATCAAAATTATTGGTATTAATTAATGCTTTTATAAAATTATCGCTATCTTCTTTTTCTTTTATAAACTCTTTAGTAAACTTGTTTTTTAATTTTCTTCTGCAATCATTTAATAATTCATTAGATATATTATTCATAAATAATACCATAAAAGCTTTTTAAATAGTATAACATATGAAAAAATAAAAAAAATATTTATGTAATTATTATTTTGATATAAATTTTATTTTATTGAAAAAAATACAATTCTATTATAAAGTATAATTATATTTTATAGATAATAATTTTATTAAAGGAGATAGATAAATGATAGTAGCACCTAAAATATTGAATAATATATGTACTACCGCTCACCCATTAGGATGCAGAAAAGAAGTAGAAAATCAAATTAATTATGTAAAATCTAAAGGAAAAATAAAATCAAATGTAAAAAACGCTCTTATATTAGGAAGCTCTGGAGGATACGGACTTGCAAGCAGAATTGCAATAGCCTATGGACTTGGAGCCAAGACTATGGGAGTTTCATTAGAAAAAGCAGCTACAGATAGAAGAACAGCTACACCAGGTTGGTACAATAATATGGCTTTCAGTGAGTTTGCTAAAAGAGATGGAATAGAAGAATTAAGCCTTAATTTGGACGCCTTTTTAAATGCTTCAAAAGAAGAGGTAATAAAAGAAGCTAAAAAATTTTTTGACGGAAAGATAGATTTATTTATATATAGTTTGGCTGCCCCTGTGAGAACTGATGAAAAAACAGGCACTTTATATCGTTCTGCATTAAAGCCTATAGGTAAAAAATATGAGGGTATGGGAATAGATTTTATGACTGAAGAGTTGTTAAACGTTTCTATAGAGCCTGCAAGTGATGATGATATAAGAAACACTGTAAAAGTTATGGGCGGAGAAGATTGGGAGCTTTGGACTAATGCTTTACTTGAAGCAGATTTACTTGCAGAAAATGCAATCAATATAGCTTATTCTTACATAGGACCAGAAATAACTAAAGCAGTTTACAGAGAAGGAACTATTGGAAGGGCTAAAGACCATATAGAAAGCACAGCTCATAGACTTGATAAAGAAATGCAGTCTAAAATTAATGGACATGCTTATATATCTGTTAATAAGGCTGTTGTAACAAGGGCTTCTTCTGTTATACCTACAGTGCCTCTTTATATTGGAATATTATTTAAAATAATGAAGAATAAAGGCTTACATGAGGGATGTATTGAACAGATGTATAGATTATTAAGTGATAAATTATTTAATGGCGGAGATATACCTTTAGACTCTGTGAATAGAATTAGGCTTGATGATTGGGAACTTAAAAAAGATGTTCAGGAAGAAGTATTGAATGCTTGGAAAATACTTAATCAGGATAATTTAAAAGAGTTGGCTGATATGTCTATGTTTAGAAAAGATTATATGAATATGCATGGATTTGAAGTTGAGGGAATAGATTATTCTAAAGATGTAGAGATATAATTTTTAATTAATAAACAAATTATTAAAGGGCTTTACTTTATGTATAGCCCTTTTATTTTTTTAATTTATATTTTTTGGTTGGTTTTAGATTTTCTAAATATTGATACAGCATAAAGAATGGCTGCTAATATAATAATCGCTAATGTAATAGCTCTATTTAAATTCAATTCTTCTTTATAAACAAATATAGCAAGCAATGTTGCAAGCAAAGGAACGAAAAACTGTAAAAAACCTAGAGTAGAAACTTCTAAAGATTTAGCTGCCTTTGCATATAAATATAATGGTATTCCTGTTGCAACTCCTGCAAACATCAAAGTTATCCAAGTATTAGTTGGCTGAGGAGATGTTGGAAAATAAAGTTTAGATATAATAATTGAAGGTATTAATATAGATAAAGTCTCCAAAAATAAACTTTCCCAACCAGAATATATAGTCATCTTTTTTAATATTCCATATATAGAAAAAGTTAAACCTATAAAAAATGCCATTATAGGAGGTTTGCCTAGTGTAATAGTTTGATATATCATACCAATAAACATTAAAATAATGGCTAAATATTCTAATACAGTTTTTTTCTCTCTAAAAAATATTATGCCTATTAGTATGCTTAAAATAGGAGCTATATAATAAGCGAGTCCTGCCTCTAATACATGTCCAGAGTTTACAGTATAAATATATAAAAACCAATTAATTCCAAGAAAAATACCTGCTAAAAAAATGAGAACAAGAGGTTTAATTCCTTTGTATAGATTAGCTTTTTTAAATATTATTATAATAAGAGTAAATATAAAAGTTGTAATAACCCTCACCCCAAGCACAAAAGCAGAATCAAAATTCTGAACAGCCTTCCAATATATAGGAAGAAGCCCCCACATTATATAAGCACTAGCTGCTATAAAAATAGATTTATTATCATTAGACATAAGTTAATTAATATTCCATTTTAAATTTTTGAAATATAATAAACTCAATTTAAATATTTTCAAGATAATATTTTTAATAAAAATAAAAAAACATAAAAAAAGGAGGCTTAATTTAAGCCCCCTATATTTTTTATTAATTATTATAATTAATAGTTTTCAACTCTAACTTCAAAGAATTTTTTAGCATGTTTACAAGCAGGACAAATCTCAGGAGTAGCTTCGCCTTCATATATATATCCGCAGTTTCTGCATTTCCATTGAACTTTAGTATTTCTTTTGAAAACTGTACCATTTTTTACAG
>CAKVCJ010000229.1 GCA_934725655.1 uncultured Brachyspira sp. | reverse complement strand
TTATATATAAGGTATATTTTTAATATGAGCAAGTTAGAAGAGCTTTTAAAGAGAGAATGTCCCGACGGCGTGGAATGGAAAAAGCTTGGAGATATAGGCAGAGTAGCAATGTGTAAAAGGGTGATGAAAGCGGAAACAGAAAAAGAAGGGGATATACCATTTTATAAAATAGGTACTTTTGGAAAGAAAGCAGATGCATTTATTTCAAGAGAATTATTTGAAGAATATAGAAACAAATATTCATTTCCCAAAAAAGGTGATATTTTAATTTCAGCTTCTGGTACTATAGGCAGAACAGTAATATATGATGGGGAAGCAGCTTATTATCAAGATTCAAATATAGTTTGGTTGGAGCATGATGAGAGTATAATATTAAATAAGTATTTATTTTATTATTATCAATTAAAACCTTGGAATATTACTTCAGGAGGTACAATACAAAGGTTATATAATGAGAATATAATGAATGCCAAAATTCAAATTCCGCCGATAGAAGTACAAGAAGAGATAGTAGGTATATTAGATACTTTTACAAAATATCAAGATTTATTAAATAGGGAATTAGAATTAAGAAAAAAGCAGTATGAGTATTATAGGGACAAGCTGTTAACTTTCGGCGATGATGTACCATTAAAAAAATTAGGTGATATTGCAATTGATATATATCGTGGTACTGGTATAAAAAAAGATGAAGTAACAGAAAAAGGTATACCTTGTGTAAGATATGGAGAAATATATACTAAATACAATATATGGTTCGACAAATGTTTTTCACATACCATAGAAGAAAATATTAAAAATAGAAAATATTTTGAATATGGAGATGTGCTTTTTGCTATAACTGGAGAAAGTGTTAAAGAAATATCGAAATCATGTGTATATATAGGACATGATAAATGTTTAGCTGGCGGTGATATAGTAGTATTGAAACATAATCAAAATCCTAAATATATGGGATATGTTTTATCAACTACCAATGCCCAAATTCAAAAAAGTAAAGGTAAAGTAAAAAGTAAAGTTGTACATTCAAACGTACAGGATATAAGTGATATTCTTATCCCAGTACCGCCGTTGGAGGAGCAGGAACGTATCGTAAACATATTAGACAAGTTTGATGCTTTGTGTAATGACATCACTATGGGGCTTCCTGCCGAGATTGAGATGCGTAAAAAGCAGTACGAGTATTATAGGGATAAGCTCCTAACTTTCAAAGAGAAAAAAATTTAATTATATTCTGAAAGAAATATATTTTTTTAATATCTGGGGCTTTGCCCCCTGCGAAGCGTACCCGTAGGGTAAGCCCCCACTTCTTTTGCGACCGAAGGGAGTCCTTCAGGGCGACCGAAGGAAGTGGCCTTGCGGCGTGCCACAAAGAAGCAAAAAGGCTGCATTTTTTTAGCTTAAGAAGTTGGTATTACAATATAGTTTATACATATTTCAAAACATACAAAGCTATAGTACTTGCGTTTTTTGCAACTTTTTTGAGCGACAAAAAAGTTGAATAAAACAAAAACTTACATTATAAAATATAATAGTTTAAATATACACTAAAAAATTTTAAATTTTTTGTTTGCGGTGGCTTTGCCCCCTGCGAAGCGTGCCCGTAGGGAGTACACAGCTCGTACAAAAAATTTAAATTCGCGGGCTCTTTTTTTTAAAATGTTTGTTTAACTTTAAAGGGTGGGCGGGTGGGATGCTCTAATTTTAAAAAAAATAAAAAGTAATGAGCCGCCTTCGTAAAAATGCTATGTTTTAACCTTAAATTTAATAATTTATATTACATATAAAATAAAATTAATATGATTTAGTAGTAATTTTATAATTGCACTTTTTGGTTCTTTGACGAAGTCCGCACCGCGAGAGCGACAAAAAAGTTGAATAAAAAACTAATATAAAAAATATAGTTATTTATGTATATACTAAAAAAACAAAAAATTATTTTTTTACTAAATTCAAAATCTCTAACGTACTGTAAACATTGCTATCATAGTTATATGTAAAAGGCTCTTCATACGGAAAACTATTTATAAATCTAAACACATACACACCTATAAAAATAATTATTAAACAAATTATTAAAAAATTGTTGTTGTATATGCTGTCAAATATTTTTACTTTTTTTCTAAAAGCTACTATAACAAATAAAAATAAAGGCAGAGGGAAAAGCGGATGATATTTAAAAGCATTTTTTAAATCTAAATTGAGTGCATGTATATAAGCTCTTGTCATTCCGCAGCTTGGACAGGGAAAACCAGTTGTTGCTCTAAATAAGCATAAATTTTCTACAGGCAATTTTTTATTAAAATTAACACAGAATATTAAAACTAATAATATACAAAATTTTAAAAACTTATCCATTATGGTATAATCAAGAATCTTGTAGAAGATAATATAATGCTTAATGCAATACATATTAAAGCTATTATAATAAACGGTTTATATAGTTCATTGTATTGAATAAGGTTATCATCTGTAATTGGCTTTTTTTCCAATCTGTCTATTGTATTATAAACATTATCTAATGCAGAGCTTGTTTTGGCATTGAAATATTTTCCGCCTGTTATGCTTGCTATTTCAATTAATGCTTTTTCATTGAGTGTGAAATCTGCTCTAATTCTTCTTTTGCCGTAATTAGGGTCTGTATATGTTACCCAAGCATGACTTCCTGCAGCATCGCCTATACCTATCGTATAAATTTTTATATTAAAGTTGGAAGCTATTTCTGAAGCAAGTTTAGGGTCTATCTCTCCAGAATTATTTTCTCCGTCTGTAAGAAGTATTATTACTTTTTCAGCATCATCTTTCACACTCCTAAGCATATCAACCGCCGTAGCAATGCCAAGACCAATAGAAGTAGAACCCTCTTCATCAATTTTTATATTGCCGATTTCTTTTTCTAATGAAGTATAATCAAAAGTGGAAGGCGAAAGTACAGAAGCCCTTAAAGCAAAAGCAACCAAACTAATTTTATCGAAATTTCTTTTTTTTATAAAATCAGCCATAGTTTTTTTTGAAGCTTCAAGCCTTGTAGGAAGCATATCTTCAGCCATCATAGAAGGCGATATATCAACCACCATAGATATATATATACCCTCTCCGTTAATATTAGCACTGCTGTCTACCGTAGCAGGACGGGCTAATCCAACTATTGAAAAAGTTAAACCTACCATTAAAAGTATAAATGGTATATCTTTGGCATAATATTTTGACTTTAAAGTATGCGCCATACTTACACGCGGGTGCTTTACAGAATAGAGATGATTTTTTCTAGTTTTTATATATATAAAAGTTATAATAGGTACAATTAATAACAATAATAAAAATTGCGGATTAACAAACAGCATTAACTACTTCCATTTTAATATTTAGTTTATTATATATTAGAATGTATAATAAATCTATATGATTTTTAGGAATTAGCTTTATATAGAAAACCTGTTACTATAGTGATGATTCCTACGAGCATAGTAAAAGGAGCGAGGAAACCTAATATACCTTCAGGATTTTTGCCTACTAATGCGATTAGAAGGAAGCTAAAAGCGAAAATTATAAGACCTATAATTAGTATAATGATATTTTTTTTAGAAAGTTTATCTTGATTATTTACCATAAAAATTATTAATGAGTTTCTCGAGTTATTTGGTATTTTGCTCGGAGCCGGAATCGAACCGGCACGGTCGCAAGGACCAGCAGATTTTAAATC
>CAKVCJ010000228.1 GCA_934725655.1 uncultured Brachyspira sp. | reverse complement strand
TTTGCGCGGTCGCTTTGATAGCTTCGGCTGTAATCACATTTTCAAAAGACGCTTTTTTTGTAAAACTCACGGAAACATCAATATTAAAAAATATAGATTTTATTCAAAATATTTTTAAGTATATAAGCCCGATTGGAATTTTTATTTTCGCTTTGTCGATATTTTTGAAAATTAAAAAAGTTCCCGTAATAGCGATAATATTAATTTCCGCTGTTTTGGGAATTGTTTTGTATTGAAAAATAATTAAAATGAATTATACTATTAATATATAAATTTATTTATGGAGTTAAATATGTTTGAGGTAGAAAATAAATATTATAACGAACATAAAGAAGAATATAGAAAAAAATATTTAGGGAAACATATAGTTATACATGGCAGCGAATTAAAAGGCGTATATGATAACGATGGGGACGCTTTTAACGAATCCATAAAAACTATGGAAGCGGGAACATTTATGATAAAAATTGTTACGGCAACGGACGAGGAAGGAATACAAAGATTTATGTCGAGGGTTTATGGCAAATAAAAAAATTCCTCATTTTGCTTTTAGTATTAAATATAAAGAAATTGCTAGAGAATTAATATCGGATATTGAAATAATAAATCCTTTAAATAATCAAAGAAATAAATATAATGCAATATGGGATACGGGAGCTACTAATACTGTAATTACTCCAAAAGTATTAAAAGAACTTTCATTAACAATAGTAGACATAGCGACAATAGTCGGAGTAAATAGCGAACCTAAACATGCGCAAGTTGTATTATTTAATTTATTATTGCCAAATAATGTATCTATAAAAGAGGTAAGAGGTTCGGTTTGCACAATAGGCGGCAATGCCGACATATTGATAGGAATGGATATAATTAAATTTGGAGATTTTGCAATTTCAAATGGCGGAGGACAAACATTATTTTCTTTCGCAATTCCTCCGTTTGAAAATAAAACCGATTTATTAGAAAAAGCAAATAAGACAAATAAAAACAATAAATTAACAAAATAATTTTATGGTTGATTTAAATTATATTTTTTGTTATAATACTGTTATGAAACATAAAAATAAATACTATTCTAAATATGAATTTGAAAATAAGTTCGACATAATTTCAGAGTTAGGTAGTGGTGGTAACGGTAAAGTCTTTCAAGTTAGAAAAAAATCAGATGGTAAAGAATATGCTTTAAAAATGTTAAAAATATTTCATAATAATTCAGACAATGAAAAAAAGAGTAGGTTCAATAATGAACTTAAAATAATGTTAGAGAATTACAAAACTATTGAAGGTATAATTCCTATAATAGATTATTCATATAATGAATTTTGGTATACAATGCCAATAGCAAAGCCGATTTTAGAATATATAAACTCTTCAAGTAGTAAAATAGATGAAATAATAAAGCATTTAATTAAACTTTCAGATACACTATTAAAACTACACTATAAAGGAATATCACACAGAGATATAAAGCCAAGTAATATTTATTTTTATAATAATAGATATTATTTTGGAGATTTTGGATTGGTCGATTTTTCAGAAAATAACAATCATTTTACTAAATCAAATAAAGGATTAGGTGCTATATTTACAATAGCTCCAGAAATGAAAAGAAATCCAAAAAATGCTGATAGTAAAAAAGCTGATATATTTTCATTAGCTAAAACTACATGGATGTTAATAACTGGCAATGAATTAGGCTTTGATGGTAGTTATGATTTTCGTAATAAAAACCATAGTTTAAGGTTTATGGGTAAATTTAAAGATACACATTTAGTTGAATTGGATGAATTATTAAAACAGGCTACAGACGATAATCCTGAAAATAGACCAGATATAAATGAATTCAAAAAACAATTAGAAATTTGGTTGAATACATCCAGTAATGAGGATAAAATTCAATTTAGCAACTGGCATTTTTTAGATAAGTATATATTTGGAGAATTAGCTCCTGAATCAAGCGTTTGGAGAAATATTGACAAAATAATTAATATATTAAATATAATTTCAGAGTCACGAGCATATAACCATATGCTTTTTTCAAATAAAGGAGGGTTCGACTTTATAAGAGCGGAAAAAGCTAATGAAAAAAATTGTATTTATATTTATGATTCATCAAATGGTTGTTCTGTTGTAAAACCAAAATGTTTATACTATGAAGGCTTTGAAAATAATTATATATGGAATTATTTTCTTATAGAATTGGATAATTTAGATAAAATTATAGATGACCAACTAGATTATGAATATCTTGTAGAAGATTATCCTGCCCATTATGTATCTGGGCAGTATGAACAGTATGGTGTATATGATTATGATAAAGGTAACAAGTTACCAGAAGGATATAAAACAGTTTATAGATACTTAAGAGGGAAATTTTTAATAGTATTGAAAAATGGCGTATATAATAGTGCTACATCAACATACGATGGTAGACATGGAAAATTCACAAATGAACAGTTCAGAGAATATATTTCCACAATAATAGACTTGTCTGAAAAAACTGAAAAACAATTTAAAGAAAAAAGTGATAAAGATTTTTCAAAAGAATTAATAGCTGAAAATTTATTAAATAAATATAAATTGGAAAAATTAATATAAAAAATAAGGATAATTAAATTATGAATAATAATTCAAATATAACTAATTTTATTAATAATAATTACACTAATTGGTGTCTAAAGGATAAATTACATGATAATATATTAAGTAATAGTAATATATTATTTTATTTTATTCTTGAAAAAGAATTATGTTTCTCTTTATTAGATTTATTAAAGTCAAAGAAGTTATATCTATGTAAAGATGGATATATAAGATATTTAGATGAAAGTGAAATATGTAGTCAAGCATATTATATTTACAATAGAGAAGAAGCATTAGAATTATGCAAAATATTTTATGAATATGTTGAAAATAAGTGCCAAGAAGCTGGATTTACATTGAGTAAACTCGATTGTTATTTTAAATTAGAATTAAAAAGATGTGGTAATCCTATTCACTTATTCACAAAAGAGGAAATTAGAGAAGCAATGGAAACTGCTGATGATAGATACAATAATCAATTTGTGATTGATGAAAATGGTTTTGTCAAAATAATACAAGATATAGAAAACGGATATACATATCCAGTAGGACAAAGAGAAATATTTTGTGCAGGAAATATATATGTCGGGAAATATGCTGAAATATCTGATAAAGAAATAGATAAATACTATTCTGTATTATTAAAAGTTTGGTTAAAATATCTAGAAAAAAATACTCATTGCATTATTGATGAAGATGATTTCATATTTAATAATAATAATATAAAAGATATTTTAGAAAGTATAAAAGCATATTATTAAAGAATTATCAAATTTGAAAAAATAATCCTTAATTAATCCAATAAATATTATAATTTATTATATAATATTATACTTTAATAAATCCCTTTCTATAGTTCTAAAAACTATCATGTATGGTTTATATTCCATTATATTATTTATTCATAATATAATTTTTATCTATATCGTTTGGAGTTATGAGAATTTTATTTTGATATTTATTGAATATATGAGCGGTTTCGCAAAATCTTCCTTCGGAAGCGATTTGGTATTTGCAATTGCTGATTAAATAAAAATCAAAATATCCTTTATCATTATCATTTATATCGACTGCCAAATAATCGTATTTATCTTTCACTAAAGGAATTAATTTTTCTTTTACCCAATCCATATCGT
>CAKVCJ010000227.1 GCA_934725655.1 uncultured Brachyspira sp. | reverse complement strand
AAAAAAGAGTTTGAAGATAAATTGAAGGGTATAGAGGAGGTTTTGGCTTCTCTATAATGTTAGTTTGTAATGAAGCAAATTTATTTAACTTATAAAATTAGTTATTAATATTAAATTTTTTAGTTTTTTATATTTTATTATTTTCGGGGACTAGTCCCCGAAACCCTACTTCTTTTGTTGCCACAAAGAAGCAAAAAGGCTGCATTCTATTAAGTCAACATAATATTATAGTATGAATTAATAAATTAACTTACAATAAAAATAATAAATATGATTTAGTATTATTTTTTAATTTGTACTTTCGCGAAGCGTGCCCGAAGGGCGAAAACTTTTTGCTACGGGAAAAAGTTGAAAAATAAAAAGATTAAAATACTCAAATAATAATTAAAAAACTTGGCTTATATTTGTTAATGTAGGTCAGGTTTGTATTTTAACAAATTTATTACTTGACAAAAAAGTTAAATAATAATCATACAAATTTTATAATCAATTTTTTATTAAGAAATTTTGCAGCTTTTTCTAAAGTATCCAATGTTATAGAATTGTTATTTTCATCTAAAAGTCTGTATACCGCTGCTCTGCTTGTATTCATTTTAACCGCTAAATCAGATTTTGAAATATGTTCTTCTTCCATTATCTCTTTTAATTGATAAACTATTAATTCCTTAGATGATAAGGATAAGCATTCCTCTAAAATATTTTCTTCTTTAAGATAATCAAAGAAATCTCCTCCTATAGGATTACTTATTTCTTTGGTATCTTTATTATTTCTTGTTTTCATCTATGTAACTCTTTATTTCTTTAGCTCTTTCATTTGCCAAAGATAAATCCCTTTTAGGTATATCTTTTCTCTTTTTTATAATAGCATGCAATAAATACATATTGCCATCACATAAAAGAACAAATATTCTAATATTATTAACTCTTATTTCCCATATATCATCATCAATCTTTTTAAATAACTCTTTAGATATTTTCTGATGATTTTTCAACATTTCAGATACTACTATTATTTTAGCACCTACTTTCTTTTTATCATCATTTTCTAAAGTATTAAGGAACTCCCTTACAGGTTCTTTCTTGTTGGAGTTTTTGTAAAATGCAACGGTCATTATTAAAGTCCTTTAGGTACAAAATACCTATATTTAAAATTTTTGTTATATCCATACAATACTCCTTCTTTTATATATTACATTGTATCATTTTTGGTACAAATTGCAAGTGTTTTATTAAAAAACTAGTATTAAATTTTTATATCACTCTTTTAAAATAGTATAATACTTAAAAATAATTAATATCTAATTAAAATATCAATACTTCTATTTTTGTATAAAGCTACTGATACAATTAATGTTATAATCTCGCTTATAGGAAGAACTAAAACAAGCCCTAAAAATCCAAATATATTAGGCAAAATAAACACCAATAAAATAGGCAAAATTAAAGTTCTCAAAGCAGCAATCAAAGCAGATGCTCCAGCTTTTTGAATGGAAGTATAATAGGCACTCATTATTATATTTATTCCAACACATATAAATATTGGTATAGACGCCCTTACAAAAAACATAGCATCTTCAGCAGTTTTTAAATCTATATTTTTTAATAAAGCATTAACCAATATACTTGGATTTATAAGTAATATTATAGAAGCTGATATTGATATCGATGAAACAAATATTATTCCCATTTTTAAAAAATCTTTCATTTTGTTTTTATTTTTAGCCCCGTAAGAAACACTTATTAAAGATGATAAAATCTCTCCTATATCGCTTGCAATCATTATAAAAAATGTAATTATATAATTGGCAGCAGAATAAATAAGTATTCCATTGTTTCCTAATATTTTATATGCTGTTATATTAAATAGCCATGGTATTATCCCAGAAGAAATATTGCTTAAAAACTCTGAAAAACCATTTAATATGGCTTTGAATATATAAATCCATCCTCCATATACTTTTATAAATTTTATTTTGCATTTAGGATTCAAAAAATATGTTAGCCCTATAATAAATGAAATAATATATGATAAAGCTGTAGCCCAAGCAGCACCAGCAATGCCCAATTTTAATGCTACTATAAATATAGCATCTAATATTATATTTATTAAAGACGAAATAATAAACATTAACGATGCAAACTTCGGAGAACCATTTAGTCTTATAAATTGACTAAACACATAAGCCATTCCCCAGAAAAATACAGCAACAATAACACCATTAATATACTCTAATGAAAAATTATATATATTTCCATGTGCTCCAAATAATGGGAGCAATGTTTCTCTAAATATATAAATTAATATAAGTACTGGAGTTGTTAAAGTAATAACAGTTATCAAAGTTTGAGTAAATATTAAACTTGCACGCCTCATATTATTTTCACCAATACATTTTCCTGTTATAGCAATGGAGCCTAATGTAAGCATCACATATAATGCAAATGATAAAGCTGTAATAGGCCAAACAATACCTATTGCAGAAAAAGCTTCCGATGATATAAAATTAGCAACAAATAATCCGTCTATAAATACTGCTGAGCTTTCTGTAAGCATTCCGAGCATACTTGGAATTGCATAATTTATAAATATTTTTTTACTATAGTTTTCTTTTAAAACTTCATTATTAAGCAGCATAATACACCTCATAGATTGGTATAAGATTTTTAGAAAATATTTTATTTATTAAATTAATAGAATTTATCAAATGAAATTAGAATACTTTTGTAATTGATTTGTATATAAAAAATAATATACTAAGCTTTGAAGGTATAAACATTTTTAAATAGCCTAACATTTACTGAACCTCATTAACATAGATTATAGTCCGATTTTATACTATTTAGTATAGAGTAATTTCTCTCTTATGTCAAGCTTATTCTTTTGAATTTGATGATTAATAATATTTTTTTATAAATATTATTAAGTATAACATAAGTTATTTATAGTAAATCATCCAATTTAAAACCGCAAATTATAAATACTAAAAAAGTATAAATAAATCTTCTGCTGATTTTATTATAATTTTTATTTTCAAAACTAAGCTTAATTTCTATTATATCATCATATTCTGTATCTTCGTCAATATCTGCCGACATTGATAAAATGTCATCGTCATTTGATTGAAATGTATATGTTATACTATCTCCAAACTTATCATGGATATACATCTCATATCTTTTTGCAAAATCCTTAAAAGCTCCATAAGTTCCTTCTATGGTTGATAATTTTTTTATTTCTTTTTGCAAGTTCTTTTTATTTAATTTTACTAATGTTAATTGCTCTAAAGGCTGCGATAATTTATAATGTTCAAGCTGTTTTATCCATTTGTCTATAACCTCATCGCTCATTTCTACAGGGCTTGCTAAGCCAATAAAACTATCATCATCAATTTTTACTTCTTTATCTCCAGAATCTATATACTTACCATCACCTAAATATCTAAATGTTGTTATAATTTTTTTGTCTTTATCATATAAGTTCCATATTAAAGTTGAGACAAATTTGTTCATTAAAATATTATCAATAAAATATTCTCTAAATAAATCATAACTATATATTTCACCGTCTATTAATATGATGCTTAAAAGATAAGAATTTGCTCTCATGAACTTATGTATTTCTTTTTCTAAATTTTGTATTTCTTTTTTTAAATCTTCATTAATTTTTTTAGGCATGCTTTTTAATGTTTTATTATTTTTTATATCAAATAAACTTAAAGAATAATCATTATTTAAAATTAATTTATAAT
>CAKVCJ010000226.1 GCA_934725655.1 uncultured Brachyspira sp. | reverse complement strand
AGAGTGCACTTTTTGCAACTTTGACGAAGTCCGCACAGCGACCAAAGGAAGTGCCTGTGGTGCGAAGGCGGGAAAAAGTTGATAATACATTTATAAAATAAATAAACTAACCAATTATATTTATTTATATTATTCACTTTCTTTTATTAATACCACTAAACCAGCTGCCTCAAGCAGAGAAACTATATATACTTTGTCATTGTCTTTTATATCTATAGCCATATTGCAAACACCAAATATAGGCTCTGGGGCAGGGCGTATAATTACATCAATACCCGCATCTGCTAATATTTTCTCTGCCTTTATCAAATCTCTTGGCGTTTTTAAATAACAAAAACTTTTATTCATATATTAAAAATCCTATAATTTGTTTATGAGTACATCAGCCAAATATTCTAAATCTTCTTTTGTAGTGTATGGTGAAAAAGAAAATCTTATAGCTCCATTATTATTGTTATAAAAATTATGCGCTAAAATTGCACAGTGAAAACCATATCTGCATTCTATATTATAATCATCATATAATTTATGTGCTATTTCTGCCATATTTGAATAACTCTCTATAGAAAATAAAAAACCCTGTGAAGATTTATCTTTAGACCAAATTACTTTATATTTGTTTGAGGCTTCTATTTTTTTTATAATATCTATCATGTCATCTATTTTTATATTCCATGACGGCCTATTTTTTAATGCTGCCAAAAGTCCTATAATACCCACAGTATTAGGAGTGCCTGCCTCATATATTTCCGGTACACTGTATGGAGTTTCAAATCCATCACCAAATCCTCCGCCAAAATATGATGCTTTGAGTTTGTTAGGCTCTTTTACATAAAAGCCGCCTGTACCAGTAGGGCCAAGAAGTCCTTTATGTCCCGTAAATGCCAAATAGTCTATATTCCAGTCATCTGCTAATAAGTCACCAACTCCTATATATTGCGTGGCATCAACAAGTAGGGGAATATCTTTGAGTGTTTCTTTTATCTCTTTTATAGGCTGTATAACACCGCTAATATTACTTTCCATATTAACTATAGCAAGTGATATTTTATCTCTTTTTACTATTTCAGATAAAGCTTGAATATCAATTTTTCCCCCTTCTTTTGAAGGAATTAATTGATATTCAACTTTTTTATTTTTATGTAAATGATAAATAGGCCTTAATACAGCATTATGCTCTAATGATGAAATTAAAACTTTTGTATCATGCAAATTGAGTCCTATTAATATATCATTAACAGCTCTTGTTGCACCAGAAGTAAATACAATGTTAGAGTCATTTTTTGTACCTATAAACTTATTTGCCAAAAGTTCTCTGCATTCTTCTATCTTTTCTGTAGTATATTTTCCTCTTTTGGTGTTTACTCTTCCATAAGTTCCTCCAATATTAAGTAAAAAATTACTCATATCTTCGGCAACTTCTTTAGGTTTAGGAAAACTCGTTGTTGAGTTATCAAAATAATAGTATTTGTTCATAGAAATTATGCTCTTATTACAGCAGAAGCATTAGCCATAGCTTCTATTATGCCAAGCATATTGGTTTGCTCTTCTACTTTTATGCCTTCTAATTCATAAAACTTAACACAAGTTCCGCAGAAAAATATTTTTATTCCAGCATCTCTAAGCTCTTGTAATAAGCTTTTATAAGGCTCATCAATTCCTAAATAAACCCCGCCGTTATAACAATATAAAGCCTCAGGTTTTGGATTAGCATCTTTTAAAGCTCCTAAAAATGCTTTTAATAATAATTCTCCAAGTTCATCATTTCCCTGACCCATAGCTGTTTTAGTTAATATTAAAGGTTTTGGGCAAGGAACGCCTCTTGCATCTACTGTTTTCATAAAAATACTCCTATTACTATATATATTAATTTTTTTTAATTATTATTTTTTGTATCTGTTGCTATGCCTAATTTTGTAAAGCCTGCATTTTTTACACTATCTATCACAGATATTAAAATCTGAGTTCTAACATCTTCATCTGATCTTATTTCTACAGGTTTGGCTAATTCTCCTTCAACTTTTGCCAAATTACTAAGATATACATCTATATCGTTTACTGCCTCTTCATTAACGTATATACTTCCTTCTTTGGATATTGTTATTATTATATTTTCATTTTTTTCTTTTCCTACAGCTGAAGTAGACTTAGGTAAACTAATTTCTATTTGGGGAGTTTGCATGATCGTAGCTCCTATCATGAAAAATATTAGTAAGTTAAATACTATATCCATCATAGGAGTTAAATCTATGCCTTTTTTTATTGTAAACCTATGTCTAAACTTCATTGTATTGTTCTCTTTTATTTAACTGTTATAGTTCTTGTATTGCTTGAGAAATGTTCGCCTTTATATAATAATGAAACTTTATATTCCCCTTTTCCGTATTCTGCTTTAAATGTTTTGCTTATAACAGTGTTTCCAGCATCTGCAACATCATATATTATTTTGCCGACATAAGTCTTTCCATCATCTCCAACTATTTTAGCCTGAGGGTCAGCCATTTCAACAGCTATTTTAAAATCTGTGAAAGGTGCTTTGTTTAATATTCTATATTGTACAGTAATATCATCACCATATTTCACTTCAGGCTTAAAATTAACAGACTCAGCTATAATATTTGCTAAAGTTACAGTAGTATATACTCCAACACCTCTCTTTGAAGCTCCGACTCCCATAGCATTAAAATCTTTTGACAATATTACTTTTTTATAGTCTGGAGTATTCATTAAATTTTTAACAATGCTTGCAGCAGCATTTTTATCAGTTAAAGGTATTACTTCTAATTTTGTAAAACTTTCTGTAATATTTCCAACCATTTCAGGATATAATTTTAATTGTCTTCCTTTAGAGTCAAGTCCTTCTAAATCTGTGTTGCTGAAAAACTTATTTTTAGCCATATTATCGCTATGATAAAGTGCTAAAGAGTGTAATCTTTGATTATTAGGAAGAGGAGGTAAAGATGCCTTGCTTCTCTCTAAATTAATTAATCTAAATACCTCATCCTCAATAACATCCGCATGTAATGCCAAAGCTGATATTAATATAAAAATAATCACTAAACTAATTTTTTTCATTTTAATTTATCTCCAATTTATTTTTTTATATTATAATAATAAAACTATTTTTTTATAATTTGTAAAAAATATAAATACATAATAAATAAAAAACATAGCAGGGTAGGGCAGTGATAAGTTTTTTATTTAGTTTTTTTAGGTTTATTATTATCCTTTATCATATTAATTGCTGCTGAGATTAACTCTTTTGCTTCTTTTTTAGTTTTTGCCTCTGCTATAATACGAACTATCGGCTCAGTATTTGATGAACGAACATGAAGCCAAGAATCTTCCAAATCTATTTTTATTCCGTCTATAGTTGTTACTTTAGCTTTATTGTATTTTTCTTTTATTTGTTTTAAGAAATTATTCTCATCAATTTTTGAAACTTCCAATTTCTCTTTTACTATCTCATATTTTGGTATTTCGTTAACTAATTCTTTTATAGTTTTTCCTGTAGCAGCCATTAATTCTAATATTAAAGCAATACCTAAAAGCGAATCTCTTCCTGGTGTTACAGCAGGTACTATTATACCTCCGTTTCCTTCGCCTCCAAAATATAATTTATTTTTTACAATATGAGAAGAAACATTTATTTCACCAATCTTTGTACGGTCAACCGAATATCCTTTCTCTTTAGCTAAATCATCTATCATTCTTGAAGTAGATAAATTTACAGCGGCATTTCCTTTTCCAGATAACCATAAAT
>CAKVCJ010000225.1 GCA_934725655.1 uncultured Brachyspira sp. | reverse complement strand
TTCAATCTTTTTATGCTATGAAAGATATGAAAACTCCTGTATATATAGCTTTTTTTGCTTTTATTATTAATGCTGTGAGCAATTATTTATGTGTTTATATATTTCATTTTGATATTATAGGAATTTCTATTTCAAGCGTAATAGCAAACATTGTTTCTTTTATTATATTATATATACTGCTTATCAAAAAAATGAATATTTCCTTTTCTTTTAAAAGCGGCAAAAGCAATATTATTAAGACTTTGTTTTCAAGCATTATCATGGCGATGACGGTTTATTCTCTTAGATTTTATATTTTGAGAGATAGTTTAAATACTACAAGAATAGTTTTTATAATAAAAGTATTTGCTGTTATATTTATAGGTGTTATAATTTACAGTATAGTTAATGTCGTTTTAAAGAATGAAGATTTTATTTCTATTTTTAATTTATTTAAAAAGAGAATAGTAAAAAAATAAGAGCCTTTTTAGATTATATATATTAATAAAATAAATATTTAAGGCTCTCAAAAATATGCTTGCAATATCCGAGAATTTAAGTAATAATTTTGTAAGTAAAAAAAAATAAGGTTTCTGTATATGAGTTTAAAAAATAAGGTACTTTTTTTGGTTATTTTAGTTGTTGCTTTGTCTTTATCTCCTACTATTTTTATTAATAGTACAACCAATAGAAAAGCATTGTATGATCATGCTATGACAGTTACACAAAATTATTTTTATGATATAGTGTCAACATTTAATAATATATATGCTACTACTTCTGTTGGTACAGTTTCATTATCAGATATAGCTACGGTATCTTATGATTTATATAATGCAGGAGTTGTTGAAAATCCTCAGAGTAATCTTAGGGATACTATTTATAGATTTCATAAGTCTCAGCTTGATTTGCATCATGTTATAGCGAATGGGATATATTTTGAACCTGATGTGATATTAGAAAATGCCAATTTGAAGAATTTATATTCTTTATATTTATATGATGTTCCAGATGAAGGAAGTATGGAGCCTAAATTCGGAACAATTATGGATAGCTATATTAATGATGAATTCTATTCATTAGCTTTGCCTAATAATTGGAATAGAGATGCTAAAAGACCTCAAAATGTATATTATTCTTCTCCATATATGAAAAATTTAGATAAGCCCCAAAAAGTAATCTCATTCTCTTCTCCAATATATTCTACAGATAATTCTAAACTTATAGGCGTGTCTTTGTCTGATGTATCATTGGAAATAGCACATGAAATTTTAACAAATATAGTAAAAACAGGCCCTTTCAATACTATAATTTATGATACAAGAAATAATAAAATAGTTTATCATGATAATCCAAAATATATATTAAGCAATGTAACTGATTTTACATGGTTTAATGCTGCTGTTAATAATTTGGAAATATCTACTAATACTATTATAAAAAATAATATTATAATAGATGATGTTCCATATCATATATTTGTAAGGCAATTCAGCAGCGGTTTATATAACTTGTTTATGTTTGTGCCTAGTTCATATTTCTCAAGTGTTTTGGATCAAACTAATAACACAATATTTATTATTTTGATATTTGCTATTATATTTATTATAATATTATTAAATATTACTATCCCAATCTCATTGAAGCCTTTAGATAAGATATCACATGAGCTTGAAGAGGGCGTATTTAATAATAATATGTTTATTAACATTACAAAAATAAACTCTAAAGATTCTTTGGGATATTTGAGCAATTGGATAATAATATTTTTTGATATGGTTCAGCATGTATTTTCTACTGTATCAAAAACTTTATTAGTATTCAGAGAGCAGATTACATTGTTAAAAAATAAAACTTCTGATATTTCTAATGTTGCAGGTTCTATGACGGAATCTGTTAATTTAATAGTGGATAATATATCTTATCAGCAAAAAGAGTTTAAAGCGGTTGAAAGCAGTAATTTGGAAATTTATAAGATAATAGCTTCGAATCTTTCTGAACTTGTCTCTATAGACCAGATGACTAATGACCTTCAAATAAAAATTGATGAGCAGGCTATAAGCTTAAATCAAATTAACTCTTTAACATTATCTATACAAAAAGATATGGAAGAGGTATCAGAGTCTGTTGCTAAGGCTAAAGATGGTTCTGAGGTAATGTTATCATTATCAAATGACAGCAGAGATAAGATATTGAAAACAGAAAATATTACTAGGAATCTTGTTTCTTCTATAAGAGGTATATCAGAGTTTGTTAATTCTACAATAGATATATCTCAGCAGACTAATATGCTTGCCATGAACGCTGCCATAGAAGCGGCACATGCAGGCGAACAAGGTAAGGGTTTTGCTGTTGTTGCTGAAGAGATAAGAAAATTGGCTACTACTACTAATGTTCAATCTGAGAAAGCCCATAGGATACTTAGAGAGATAGAAAAAGAAATGAACTTAATGATAGAAAAAATGGCAGAAAGAATGAATATTATAGAAAATATGATATCTAAAGTAAACAATTTTGTAGACACTATGACTAAAGTAAAAAAAGTTGTGGATGATAAATATATAAGTACAAGAGATATGAATGTTTCTATAGAGCGTCTTACTAGTGCTATTAAGGATATTAAAGAGCAATATACTGCTTTACACACAAGAATATCTGTTGCTAAAGATGATTTAGTTAATTTGTCTGATTTCTCTAAGAAAAATGATGAGGCTATGAAATTAGTATCCAATAATACAGATGATATAGTAAGCAAAACACAGGATATGAGTGAACGCATTAATGATGTATATAATTTAATTAAAGAGATAGAAGTACTTTCTAATATTTCAGGAGATTCTATTGATACATTAGATAGAGAAATGTCTTCTTATGTTATAAAAGATTTTGAAGAGGTGATGGCTGGAAAAATTAGCAGTATTAATGATGGAGAAAGGGCTTATGCTAGATATGAACTCGTAAAGAGATTTTATAAATTTATGATAGAAACTTTTGGTAAGGAAAAAACTATTGCTTTAATTGCCAAAATGCCTGAAGATGCCAAAATTATATACAGCGATGTGAAGAGAGTGAAGTTTAAAAAGAAATTTGTATTATCTAGTTCATTTTTCATTCCTATTAGTATAATCATGAATGAATTTTATGAAGGAAGTAAGGATTGTATAAGAGATGTTGCTAAATATGGTTTTAGAAAATTTAGTATAATTAATAAATTTAAACTTAGATTTTATAGAGGCCGCAATTTGGCTGATTTGCTCATTAAATTTAAAAATAAAAGATTTAAAAATATTCATATAGATGTTGTAAAATCTGAGAAGAGAAAGATTATTTATCATTTATATTATTTCCCTAATTATGATTCTATGATGGAAGTATATTTTGATGAGCTGATTAATAATATGTTTAGATATAGATATCCAAATTCTGCTAAAGTAGAAATTTCTAAATCTATTAGTAATGGTTATATTTATACTGAATATATTGTTACTTGGTGATAAAAAATTGTATTAATAAGCTTTATATATTTTCCGATAGTAGTAATGATAGTAGATGTTTTTATAGAGGTATTAATATATGAATATTACTGATAAATATAATTTAAGTATTGGAACTGCTAATTTAAATAAACTCAATAATACTAAAAGAGAGTATCAGAATTATGGTACAAAATTTAGTATAGAAAATACTTCTGAAAATGCTGCTAAAGAGTTTCAAAAAAAGCGTTTAAGAGAAGTTTCTGAAGATTTTGAATCTTTAATGATTAATCAAATGCTTAAAGAGATGAGAAAGACAGTTAATAAAA
>CAKVCJ010000224.1 GCA_934725655.1 uncultured Brachyspira sp. | reverse complement strand
TCTCTCTTGCTTTTAATTTCGCATATTTAATACATTCTCTCCAATCATACTTTCTCTCGTTAAAAATCTTTAATAAGAGTTCTTGTTTTTCTTTGCTCTTAAAGCCGTATAATTCAGAGATGTTGGAAGCGTTGTTGTAGGTGAAACTATTAAACACTTGGCATAATTCTAATACAAAAGAATCAAACTCTGAGAGAAGAAAATTTTTATTAATTGTGTTATTAATTATATTATTATTTGTATTATTAATTATATTATTATCTTTAACTTTTTCTTTAATACCCTCAAAGCAATTTTGATTATACTCTTTTATATTATTTGATAAATCTGTATCATCATTTAATTTAATCCTATTAGCTAATTTTATTTTAGCCAATGAAAAAGCATCATCGTTAGTATTATTATTTTTATTGATGCTTTCATTTTCTTTATAGCCTTCAATGCTGATGTTTTCTTTAATGTTAGTGATTTCTTCATTGTTTTTTAATTCTTTATTTTTTAATTCTTCATTTTCTAATTTTTCATTATCTAATTTTTTATTTTCAGTATTATTTATATATATTTTTCTCTTGTCTACATTCTTCTCTTTTATGTCATAAACAACCCTTATATAATTATGCTCCTTTAATTCTGATATGCATCTCGATATGCTTATATTGCTCATAGAATACAAATTAGCAAAATATGCGTTTGTGGCGAAGCAGTATCCTTTTTCATTGGAGAGGGCTGTAATTTCTCCATATATTAATCTTGTGAGAGGGCTTAATCTTTTGTCGTATCTCACATTTGCGGGTATTACGGCATAATAGTTTTTTTTGTCTTTATTCATTATAAAAACACCTCTAATAATTTTTTATTTATACTAAATTCAATTTTTATAATGGTTTATAAGGTTAATTTTTGAGTTTTTTATGATTTTTGTAATTTTTTTTGTAAGTTTTATTTTTTTATTATAATTTATTAATATTATTACGATTTTTATTATTTTTTATAGGAAATATATATATATATATGCATTAGCCAAACTGTAAAAAAAAAGTAAAAAATGTAAACAAATATTGACATTTCTTGAGATTTTTTGTATATTATAGTTAGGGAGTTTATTATTGATGGCTAAAAAAAGATATTCACTTCTAATTATCGTTTTTGTAATGCTTTCTTCTGCATTATTTGCCGATGATTGGATGCTTCCTGCTTCTGCATTGCCTAAAAGAGCACAGGAGTTTATTGCTTCAGCCTATCCTGATGCTGCCATATGGAAAGTAGAGCGTGATGACGGCAAGTTTGAGGTGGATTTATCTAACGGGGTTTCTATAGACTTTTTCATGAACGGCGATTGGAAGAGCATTGACGGTGAATATATGGGTGTTCCTAAAAGCGTGCTTCCTGCTAATATAGCAAATGTTGTTGAGAAGACTTATCCTTCTTCTATAATCATAGAAATAGAGAAGGAGTGGGGCAATTATAAAGTAAAGCTTAATAATATGATGGAATTATATATTTCAGCTGACGGTCAATTAATGGGTCAGAAATTTGACGACTAAAAAATTATTATTAAATAAAATGCAAGTGTTCTAACTTTATCTTTTTTGAATATATAAAATAGTATCTATATTTTGTTATACATAAAAAAGCTATAATTTATTGAATGCAGTCTTTCGCGAAGCGTATCCGAAGGATATAAGGTTCTTTGTGTCAATACCGAAGGCACTTCCTACGGTCGCGGTGCGGACTTCGTCAAAAGAACCAAAAAGTGCGAGTGTTTTAGCTTTACATTTTAGAATATATAAAATAATATCTATGTTTTTGTATACATAAAAAGCTATAATTTATTGAATGCAGTTCTTCGCGAAGCGTATCCGAAGGGTAAAGCTCGCAGTTGACAAACTTCAATTTTTTTAGTATATATTAGTGATTATATTTTATTAAATTTTTTTATTGTTCTTTTTCCCGCCTTCGCACCCATACCTAAAGGTACTTCCTACGGTCGCCCTGAAGGACTCCCTTCGGTCGCGGTGCGGACTTCGTCAAAGAACCAAAAAGTGCAAATGTTTTTACTATAAATATTAGGAATATCTAAAAATATAAAACAATATTTGTATTTTGATAAATTGAAAAATTTTTAATATATATTTAAATAAAAAAACGGAAAACTGCAATATGGAAAATATTAATGACGCTTTGGATTATCTATACTCTTTTATGAATAAAAAAAATCTTCATAAAAAAAACAATAGTCATATAAGCAATGTAGAACACATCTTAAATATATTAGGATATAAACAAAACTTCAAAATAATACACATTACAGGCACTAAAGGAAAAGGCTCTGTTACTTTGAGTTTAGCTCATATGCTTACTGCCTGCAATTACAAAACAGGTGCTTTTATATCGCCTCACATCATAAACGAAAGAGAGAGAATATCAATTAATGATGAATGGATTAGCGAGACTGATTTTATTTCTATAGTAAAAAAGATAAAGAATGTAATAGAAGAAAATAAGCTTGATGAGAGCATAACTGTTTTTGAGTTTTTTACTATAATAGGGCTGTATTACTTTTTTATTAATAAAGCGGATTATGCTTGTATAGAGGTAGGCATTGGCGGGAGGTTTGACTGCACCAATATTGTAGACTCTTCAATCAGTATATTAACTTCTATCTCTTACGACCATATGGAAATATTAGGAAACACAATAGAAGAGATAACATATCAAAAGACAGGAATTATCAAAAATAATTCTATAGTAATATCAGCAATGCAGGAGAAAAACTCTATAGAAATAATAGAAAACATTTCAAAAGAAAAGAACAGCAAACTATATACATTTGCTAAAGATTTCTATTCTAATATCATAAGAAACACAAGCGAAATATTAGAGTTTGATTATATAGAAAAAGAAACTAAATATCATTTTACAACCACCCTTTTAGGCGAACATCAAAGCGAAAATATAGCATTATCCTTCAAGGCTTTCACATTGTTAGAAAATAAAAAGGAAAATATAGATAAAGCAATAGACTCGCTTCGTAATTTTAATATTAAGGCAAGATTAACTTTTATAGAGAGGAATCCGGACATTATAGTAGATGGGGCTCATAATGCGAAATCTTTAAGCAGGATATTAAAAACTATTTATAGATGGTATGAAAGTGTGGTGATATTATTTGCTCCTATAAGCGGAAAAGATGTTGGCGGTATGTGCGAGATATTAAAAGAGAGTGAAGACATTATTATAATAAGCTCTACGAAATCAAAATATAAAGATTCTGACAGTTTTAAAACTTATGAATATTTAAAAGAAAAAGAGAATGTGTATCATATAGAGAGTTTTGATTTAGCAGTAGAGGAGATGAAAAGAATATCGAAAGAGAAGAATATTCCTGCCTTGGTGATAGGTTCGCTTTACAGTGCGAGCGACTATATCATTTCACAAGAGGGGTGAAAGCAGATTATAATTTATAAAAATATAATCGCTTTAATATATATCAAAGATTTTTATATTTTTTAAGTAAGTGCTTGTGGCGGTAAAGCCCTGCAAACAGTAAATTTAAAAACTCAAAAAAATCTCTATACTTCTCCATGCCTTTTGGTTATAAATAATTATAAAACATAAGTATTTGATATAATTCTATAATAATTTAAACTACTAATAAGTCTTGACATTGGAGCATACTCTAATGCTATAATGAAAACAAAAAAGATTAGGGGCTTAAATTATGACAATAGCTGAAGTAAGCAAAAAGACAGATTTATCAACCGACACTTTGAGGTATTATGA
>CAKVCJ010000223.1 GCA_934725655.1 uncultured Brachyspira sp. | reverse complement strand
TAGAAGATTTAATAACCTCTTTTAACACTGTTGAATGGGAAGATTTTATAGCTGAAGATGATTATATGCGTTATGTGGACATTATAGGCACAATAGACACTAATAAATATATTTTTCAGTTTAAAATACTTGACCATTATAATTGGGAGTTATATGCCTTTGAAATGAATAATAAAGCATACACCATAGATAAAGCTTCATATAGATTATATTCTCTCTATACAAACCGTATTGTAGAAACTAATGCAGTAATAAACACTAATTTATAAATACTATAAAAAGTTGTATAAATTTATTTAGTATATAATTTCTATTAGCGGCAATGAAAAATCATAAATACTTAGTTATAAACTCTTTTATTTTGTCCCAGTATAATTTTTCATTATGTTTTGCAGAACTTATATGATAAGCACCTTCTACAATTAATTTATCCTTTTTTGATGAGCAGGTATTATATAACCTCTCCATCATATCTAAAGGCACTAAATCATCTTTACTGCCGTGAATAAATAGTATAGGCGTTTTTATTTTTGATACAGATTTTAAAGCATCAGCCTCTGAAAAGAAATATCCTATTCTTAATTTTGTTATTAATGATATTGTGGGGATAAAAGGAAAGTAGGGCAGATGATAGCTTATTTTTAGCCTATTTCCAAGCTGTTCATTAGCATTAGTATATCCAGAATCTTCTATAGCAAGCTTAACATTTGAAGGAATATTCTCAGATAAAGCAATCATTATAGATTCTGCCCCCATAGAAATTCCAAATAAAATAATATCAGCATTACTATTAATTGATAATATATATTTAATCCAAGCGAGAATATCTTCTTTTTCTAAATAACCCATACCATAAGAATTGCCCTCGCTTAATCCATGGGCTCTTAAATCTATAAGAAGAATATTGCATCCCATATTAAAAAACTTCTCGCCGTAATATCTCATATTAGAGCCTTTACTCTCGTATCCGTGAACTATTATGGTGTAAATATTAGAGTTTTTATTCTCTATAAAATGAGCATGCACTCTTAAATTATCAGAAGTTTTTGTGTATATATCTATTTGAGATTTTTCAAACCATTCTCTTCTTTTTTCTTTTGCGAGCAGTTCTTCTTTAGTTTCTTCTTTGCTGTTTCTTTTAATTTCAAGTACTCTTTTTTTGCCTTTAATTAAAACTAATTTCACATAATAATTTGATATTATAATAATAGCTGAAAGTAATATTATTAATATTATTATGAATATCATATTATTTTTTTAATTAACGATTTTGATTGCCTATAGTAGTTCCGAATTTCATTCCTAATTGTGCACCTATGTCCAAAGAAGCAAGGTTTCTGCTTTCAACAAGAACTTTTTCTGCACCTCTTAAATCTATTCCAAAATCAGTGCCGATATATGCTCCAACTAATAAAGCAACATTATCTTGAATATTAAAAGAATAATCAAAAGTAAGTTTAATATATGTCATTACCATATTTTTCATTACATCATCAATTTTTCCTACATCATAATAACTAAAAGTTTTAGTACTTGTATTGTCGTTAAAAAACTCAGCAGAATGTGTGAGATATAGAGGCACTTTCACGCCAATACCAAGCCCGATAGCAAAATTACTATAATGGAATTTTGGAAGTATGCCAATTTGCATATTTTCAAAAGTATAATATTCTCTCACATTTACATCTTCTTGAGTAGTTTCATCTTTGTAAGAGCTTTTAAGCCCAAAAGAATCATGAGAATAACCTATATCTACTAATAAGCTGATTCCTTTTTCTTCATCAGTTACTAAATATCCAGCCTGAAAACTTATACCCGCATCAAAACCAACAGTACCGCTATTTTTTCTATAACCATCTTTATAGCTTTGAGGAGCATCTTTAGAAAAATAAACATTATAGAAACTAAAACTAGCTCCAATAGGTATTGTAGCCCCTAATTGCCAGCCGCTTTCTGCAAATGATAATTTAGCAAATATAAATAAAAAAGATAAAATAATAATTTTTTTCATAAAACTCTCCATAAAAAATGATTTTAAATAACTTTAAAATTATTTTTAATAAAATTTAATTCATCTCTATTTTTTTAGCCTCGTGCCATAATTTATCCAAATCATAATACTCTCTTCCTTCCTGTGTAAACAAATGTATCACCAAAAATCCATAATCTGTTAAATACCATAAAGAATCAGAATTATTATCATTTTCAGCATAAGGAGTAACGCCTTCTTCTTTTAATTCTTTATAAACAGCATCAGAACCTGCCTTCATCTGAGGAGCAGAAGAGGCTGTTGCTATAATAAAAAAATCTGAAAGGGTAGTAACACCGTCTAAATCTAATATTACTATGTCTTCAAGTTTTTTATCATCTAAAGCTTTTGCTGCTTTTAGAGTGAGGCTTTTAGCCGTTTCTCTGTCTATCATTTTTTTTGTTTTGTTAGAATCATTGAATTTCATAGTAATCATACCCCAAAATTAATACTGCATTATTTAAAAGCCTCCTGTCGGTTTTAGCATATATTCTGCTAATTCTGCATTCATTGGCAACCATAAAAGACTTTTCTATCTCTCCATTTCTTATAAGAACTATGCTATTATACACTTTAGCAGTAAAATTTCCATACTCTCCAGCGACAAATCCCCTATAACGCATTCTAATATTTATTCTATCCGCAAGCCCCGAAACATCAGTGCCATTTAAAATTATTAAACTAACATCTTCATTATTTAATTCGCTTCTCTCTGTTTTTAATCCCACATATAAAGCCAAATCTTCCATCTGTTTTACAAAAGCACTTCCTCCAAGCAACGGATTAAGTACCCCGCTTTCATCAACTCTCGCATCAATGTTTTGTACTATTAAACTTTTTTCATTACTGTTTGATATTATCTTTAATATAGCCTTAATATCAGGCGGCCTTAAATTGCTTTTTATTTTAGAATATATAGCATTTCTCATATCTTTTCTAACTATCATAGATTTAAGCTCTGGACTTTGTATAAAACTAATCATTAAATTAATAATCACATCTTCAAGCCTATATAATGTTTCTATATCCTCATATTGTTTCATAGTAACATAATGCAAATATGATACCACCTTGTTTCCGTGGAATATCCATTCGCCAATGTCAAAATTAATATTATAAAGACTATTATTTTCTACGTAATGAATAGGCTCTTCTACATACATCTTCACTCCGCCAATCAAATCTATTATGTCTGATATGCTGTTATTATCAAGAGTGATTTTGTATGTTATTTTTTTGTCAACTGTGTTTTCTATAGCCTTAAATACCGCAGAATCGCCTCCTTCTTTGTATAGTTCTTTTAGAGGTATTGAGTCATCTTTTTTGTTTTTCCATAGCGCCACATTTCTTGGAAGCCCTATTAATCCGATTCTATTATGCAGACTTGATAATACCCCCACATATGCCCCATAAGGTTCATTATTTTCATCGATAAATAATACAGAGAAATACAGTTCTTCCTCATTTTTTCTTGCAGAATCTATTTTACTGTATAGAAAATAATATAGGATAAATGTTACTGCGATAATGATGATAGCAAAAGAAGATATTAATATAATTACAGCCTTTTTATTGGCATTACTTATGGTTTTTAAGGCTTTAGTATTATTATCGTTTTTTTTAATTTTCATAAAAATATTATGGCTATAAAAAAACCATATCATTAACAGATATGGTGAATAGATGAACCGGTGACGGGTTTCGAACCCGCGAATGCAGGAATGAAAATCCTGTGTGTTAAACCTCTTCACCACAC
>CAKVCJ010000222.1 GCA_934725655.1 uncultured Brachyspira sp. | reverse complement strand
CTATTAAGATATCTTGACCTTTTTCTATTTTGTATTGTTTTCCCTTTACTTCTACTATTGCATACATGATGGTTTTTCTCCATTTATATTAATTTTAAAATTCTACTATTACATGAGTAATATATTATACTATATTTTTACAATTCTGTCAACACTATTTATATAACTTTATAGTAACTCTTTTAGTTTCATCATCCAGCCATTTTACGAAAGAGTCTCTCATACGAATCTCGCTTAGATAATTTTTCACTCTTGTACGAATGCTGTCCATATCTTTTTGTATTTCTACTATTTTTACTATATAAAAGCCCTTGCCAACTAATTCACGGACTGAACTTACTGTTCCTACTTTATATCCTCTTTTTGCCAAAGTAAGCCCAGCATTTACCTGTGCAGGCAAAGAACGTTTTCCTGCATCATATAAAAGATTATAACCTAAATCTCCGCCATAATTCTTTGTTTTTTCATCATCGCTGTATTTTTTAGCCAGCTCAGCAAAATCATTGCCTCTTGCAGCCATACCACGCACTCTATCGGCTAACTCTTGCTTTTCACCTTTTTCTGTGAATGTTGTAGCTTTAAAAAATATCCAAGAAAGTTTTACTAAAGTATCAACTTCAAAGGCTGTTTTATCTTTGGTGTTATTATAATATTCATCTGCTTCTGCATCTGTAATTTCTGTATTATTAACAACAAGTCCGCTTAAATTTTCCATAGCTATTTGCTTTTTAATGGAATTACGGTATTCTTCATAGGATATGCCTTCTGCTTTTAATTGCTTAGCGAATTGATCTAAAGTAAGATTATACTGATTAGCAATATTTTCAAGACGTCTGCTGACATCATTTTCTTCTATTACATAATTATACTCTTGAAGCTTCAAATACATTATTCTCTCTTCAACTAAGTCCTTATAAACCATATCATCATTAATTTTTTTACCGATAGACTTAGCCTGAAGAGATAAAAAAGATTTTCTGCTTACAAAATCCTCATAAGTAATAGGAATAGAACCTACCACTCCAACTATACTATTAACTACATCATTAAATAAAGCACTGCTGTAAAAAATGAATACAGATAAAATAAGTAAAATCTTTTTTTTCAATATTCTCTCTCCTCTCATTATTAACCAAATTGAAGATAAATCATAAAAAGAAATTTTTAGCTAATAGAATTATAATATATTATTTAAAAAAATAAATAAGAGGACCATTAAATTTTTAATAGTCCCCTAAATATATTTATTTAACAATAAAAATTAATTACCGAAGTGAAGTCCTACGCTAAGACCTATACCTAAATCAAGGTAACTAGTTACAAAATAACCCATAAACAACTGATCAACTTTATAAGTCATAGGAAGCATGTAGTCTACATATAAATTAAGTCCAACTACAAAAGCCAACTGTCTAAATATAAAGAATCTCTGTTCTACAAAAGTTTTGAAATAAATACTTATAGGAGGAGGAGTCATAGTAAGTACTATATTTGGAGCATATATTAAAGCTTTAGCAGCAACTCCAACACCCAAAACTGTATCTCTAGGAATTAAACTATTAACATTGCCAATTACAAATTTAGTTGTAAAACCTAATCCCATACTTAAACCGCTTTCTTTATTAACTATTTTTTTATCTCCAGGATAGGTAATACCTATAGTAGTTTGTTCTATCATAACATCACCCAAAAGACTTATACCTTTTAAGCCGTTTTGCATAGGGAGCATATAACCTATTTGAACGGAAAGGTCTGGTCTTACTTCTGTTGATCCATTAATTTTTACAGTCTGAGAAGCCAAAATTGGAAATCCAGTTACAGCACTAAGCTGTCCTATAACATCAACTTCAAATGCTGGAAAAACTGTACTAAAACTCACTAAAAAGATTACTAAAATTAGTTTTTTCATCATTGTCTCCTAAAAATACTAATTACCTATACTAATTAAAGTATAATAATATTTAATGCTTTAGTCAAGTATTAATTTTGTATAGGCTTTCAATATAATAATATTACATATATTTATCGGATTTTTTTTATAAAAATAAATTACATCTATAACAAAACTAAAAAAAATCAATTTTTTTTCATTATACTTGAAAAACTACAGCTATTTATTATAATTAAATAAAGTTTTTTGGGAGAATAATATGAAATTTGTATCTTTTTTAGAATGGAATAACACTGAAGCGATAGGTGTTTTAACTAAAGATGAGAAAAGTGTAGTGCCTATAGCTGATATCATACCAGACTTTAAAAACTACAATATGATTAATTTTATTCAAAATTGTAATGAAGAGATACTATGTAAATTAGAAAAAGAGATAAATTCCTTCAAACAAACATATTCCATAGAAAAAATACAGCTGCTCTCTCCAATAACAAAACCAATACATGATATTATATGTGTAGGTGTTAACTATCAGGACCATATTAACGAAGTAAAAAACAACATCAATGATGTACAAAACACAAAACCAGTATACTTCTCTAAAAGAGCTATTTATATAATTGGGCATAATCATAATATAAACTCAAGATTAGATTTAGATGAAGCTTTAGATTATGAAGCAGAATTAGCTATTATCATAGGAAAAACTGCCAAGGATATAAAGCCAAAAGATGTAAAAAAATATATATTTGGATACAGTATTTTTAATGATATATCTTCGAGAAAAATACAAAAAGAACATTCTCAATGGTATAAAGGAAAAAGCTTAGATACCTATACTTCAATGGGGCCATGCATAGTATACAAAGACGACATAAAAGATGTAAATAACTTAAATATAAAATCAACTCTAAACGACGAAATAAGACAGAACTCGAATACCAAATATATGATACATAATATAGATGAATTAGTAAGCGATATATCTAAAGGAATGACGCTTGAAGCAGGAGATATTATAGCCACAGGTACGCCTTCAGGGGTTGGTATGGGGTTTAATCCTCCTAAATATATGAAAATTGGAGATAAAATAACTTGCTCTATAGAGAATATTGGCGAGTTGACGAATTATATTAAATAAATTACAAATTTAATTTAACTTCATCTTCGCCCTCATAGCAGTATCGGCATACGCATTTATATATATCATCTCCTATAACAATCCTATCAACATCTTTAACTATTCTTTTTGAATATATTCCCTTTCTTCCGCAATCGCATTTGCCGAATACTTTTATATGCACATCAATCAAATCCTCTTCAATTAAACTGCTTACACTCTCCCAATAATTCCTCTTAAAATCCATATCTAAAGAAGCTATATAAAAATCTATATTAATATTATTTTTTGAGAAATCTTTTATTAACTTAATGAAATCAGAAGTCTTATTTAAAAAACAAAACTCATCAATACCTACTACATCATAATTTGATAGATAATTTTCTATATTTGTAAATTTATCTTCTAATTCTTCTTCAGTTATAATATCTATTCTCTTATCAAATACAACATTTTTATCTCTGCAAAAATATCCCCTATAAGAAATATTAGGATATATAAACAGTATTTTAATATCACATCTTTCCATAAGAAGATAGTCCAAAGTTTTTATCAAATATTTAGACTTTCCTGCAAACATAGGGCCTGTTATTAAATAATTCATAGAAATATAAACCTAAGTAAAAAATTAAAATAGATTTTATCAAAAAAAACGCTTTTTGCAAGTAGCATTATCAAATACATAATTGTAAAATATTTTTAAATTGCACAGGTTCCAAACATATTGCAGTTAGGAATTCCTTAATTTCTTAAAGTATATCATAGGCGTATCATAAT
>CAKVCJ010000221.1 GCA_934725655.1 uncultured Brachyspira sp. | reverse complement strand
GATATATTCGTATAACAAGCTATTCTACAAATTTAGATTTTGTAAGATTTACTAGAGATAAAACTAATGCCTTTCTCACTTTCACTACCTTAACACCAGGCATAGCAAAACTTAATTTCCAAATAGACACAGAAGAAAATATAATTAGAAGATATATTTATACAATCAATGTAACTAACGGCGAGCCTATAACAGACACTAATTCTACAATGTTTGATGCTGAAACTACTAATGAAGCAGCTTCTACAAATGATATGATAAACACAAATGAAACAGTTACAAATACAATGGATACAAATGCAGCAGAAACTAATACAACAGCTACAAACACAACAGCTACAAATGCATCTGCAAATAATAATCCATCAAAAGCTACTGCATCAATAACCAAAACACAAGCAGAAGATAATTCTGAAGTTGCTTTATTATTTAAATCTGCAGAAGAGCTTAAAAATATGAAAGATTATGATAATGCTATAACTTCTTATAATAATGTAATCTCTCAGTATCCAGATTCAAAATATGCAGTTTATAGTTATTTTAGGGTTGGTGATATTTATAATTTGAAAAAAGATTATACTAATGCTTTTGATACATATAAAAAGGTTTCTGATTTAAAAACTGCTAACAACAATCAAAAGGCAGCTGCTTTATATTCAATGGGCGTTGTGAGAAAGAGTGAGAATAATAATGAAGAGGCTGTGAAATATTTTAATGATGTTATAGCTAAATATCCTAATACTTATTCTTATGGAAATGCTGTATATGAAATTGCTGACAGTTTGAAACAAATGGGTAAGATTTCTGACGGATTAAATATGTTAGAGAAATCATTGTCTTCAAAAGATAAATTCTCTAAAAGAGCAGATGCTATGCTTCTTCTTGCAGAAATTTATGAAACAGGCAATAATAATGTAAGAGATTTTAATAAAGCTTATTTAACATATAATCAATACTTAAGCGAATATCCTAATACTTCAAAGACAAAATATGCTAATGATAGAAAAAACTTTTTGTCAAGAAATGCCGTTAATATAAAATAATAAATTAATAATAATTATATTATTTACATAATAAAAGCCTTTTAAGAAGCAATTCTTATTTGGCTTTTTTTGTATATTTTTTATTGATATTTTTTATAGAATGTATTATATTATTTTATAATAATATAATATTATTTTAAGAAAGTTTATGAAAAAAATTGTTATACTCTTTATATTAATATCTTCTTTAGCATATTCATTTCCATATAATATGTATACTGGAATGACAGGCGCACTTCGTTTGGGAGGCACTTTATATTTAGATAATATGAGAATAGGAAATAAGAAATATACTTTATCAAGTCCTATTATGCTTAATTTTGGTATATTAAAGAATTTTGATGTATTTGCAAGAGTGCTTCCGCTTACTTATATTCCAGAAGTTGGGGTTGGTGTTGAAGGAGAGCCTCAATTTTCTATAATGCCGAGGTTTCAATTTTTTAATGGATTTATAGGGGCAGTGGAAGTATTGTTTCCAGGTTCTTCAAAGCAGAAATTTGGTTTAAATCCTCAGATACACTATTTAATAGGACTTGGCGATTTTTTAACGATGTATGCCAATTTGGAAGTACCTATGTTTTTTAATGACCCGAGGGGTGTTGTTAATTATATAAGGCTTAAAACAGCTATTGGGGTTTATCCTGGTTCTTTATTTGGTTTTTCGCTTGCGGGTATATATCTTGAATATCATTTAGCTTATGACTTTTATAATAAGGCTATGCTTGGATTGAATCATCTTGGGCTTGGCGTTTATTTGGTGCTTAATAGCGATGCAAGTTTATCTATCAATTTTAGTCCTTATGTTGAACAAATTGCAAGCGGATATTATTTTGGTATAGGGGCTTATATTTCATATACACTCGATTTTAATAAGTTTATTAGATAAAAAAATTATTAGTAATTTGGGTAAAATAATGAAAAAAGTTATATTATTAATTATTATATTTTCTTCATATTTATGTGCGGCAAATAATGCTAAAGATATTGAGGGATTTTGGCTTATGCCTGATAAGCCTAAAGGAAGAATGAAAGTTGCTAAGATAATAGTAATTAATAATAAACTTTATGCTTATGCTGTTGCTTTGCAAGATGATGCCAAAAGCAGCCTTGATATTCATAATCCAGATAAGACTCTTAGAAATAAAGAGCTTAAAGGACTTGTATTTATTTATGATATAGAGTTTAAAGATGGGGAGTGGCAGACTGGAAGAATATATCATACAGACCAAGGAAGCTCATATTATGCTAAAATTACTTTAGCTGATGATAAAAAAAAATCATTATCCCTAAAAGCTTCATTAGATAAAGGCGGAGTAGTTGGCGCTAGTGTAAAGTGGACAAGGTTATCTGAAGAAGAAGCTAAAAAATACACTGATATTCCAATTAGCAGCTTAAGAACTATAGAAGGTAAGCCTATTAATTAATTATTTGTACTTTCAATAATTTCAGCATTTTTAAAATTGTATATACCAAAATTGTCGCAAGTAACATTAATAAGTTTTGGGTTTTGCATAATTATGCTATTATAATAAAATATGGGTATTAAAGCAGTATCTTCTATAGCAATATTTTCTGCCAAATGCAAATATTTTATATCTTGAGTTGTTAAATAATTTCTTATATTTTCATCATATAAAGGATTATAATATTTTCCTTCATTTAGCAAATAATCTTTTTGAAGTAATGATAAAAATGACATAGGGTGATTATATCCTCCAGCCCAGCTTCTCCTTGCTATATCAAAATTACCGCTTCTTCTTATCTTTATAAACTCATTAAATGGCTTGGCAATAACTATAGTATCTATATTTAGAGTTTCTTTAAGCATTTTTTTAATTGCATTAGCTATTTCTAAATGAACTCCATAATCTGTGAGAAGTTCTATTACAGGGAAATCATCTGTATTTTTATATCCTGCTTCTTTTAATAACTCTTTAGCTAATTCTATATTATTGTTATAATCTTTGGCAGAAAAATAATCATTCGTTTCTTCTTTTCTAAAATCTTTATTATCATATTTTATATTATAAGGTACTATAGCAGAAGCCGCTATATCATCAGATTTTACTATATTTTCTATTATAAAGTTTCTGTCTATAGCTAATGATATTGCTTTTCTCACCATAGGGTTTGATAGAGGAGTTATTTTGTTATTTATTTCATAAAAATACAATGAAGTTTTTGCGGCGTTTTTTGCTATCTTTTTTTCAAACAATTCATCTTTTTTTTCTATAGGTATATTATTATAAAAATATAATTCATCTTTTTCTATTAAGCTTAATGCTTCATTAGGGTTATTTATAAATTCAAAATTAATTATATCTGCTTTTATATTTGTATAATTCCAATAATCTGTATTTTTTCTTATAACAAGCCTATAATCATCTAATCTTACAATCTGAAAAGCACCATTGCCAATCATAGTATCAGCATTCAAAGACCAATTATTTTCATTTTTGCTTACTATATCTTCTCTCAAAGGAGTGTAAGCACTATGACATACCAATTCATCAAAATATGGTACAGGATATTCCAATTCAACATATAAAATATCATTATCTAATGCCTTTACGCCTAATTGTTCTTTATCCATATTTCCATTGATTATTTCATGAGCATTTTTTATATTTTCTAAATATACAGCAAGAGGCGACTGTGTTTTAGGATCAACAATTCTTCTCCATGCATATACAAAATCATCAGCTTTTAAATCTAATCCGTCAGCCCATTTAGCATTTGTTCTTATATAAAAAATA
>CAKVCJ010000220.1 GCA_934725655.1 uncultured Brachyspira sp. | reverse complement strand
CCAAAATATTTAATGATAGGTATAAGACCAAGCCAAGCAACTATACCGCCTGCAAACATTAATGATGAAGTTTCAATACCAATAATAAAACCAACCCCAAGAAGCGATGCTAAAGTATCAACTCCAAGCATAGTTTTTTCATAAGGCTTAATTATATAAGTAGCACTCTCTTTCCAAAAACCAAATCCTCCAGATAAAAGTTTGTATCCAACCCCAGCAATAATACCAGTAATCATATACTTAAAACCCTTACCGCCTTCAGAGCCTATTACTAATACTTCAGCCTGAGCCATAGCTTCAGGATAAACCAAAGAACCATGCTCTTCTACTATCAAATATTTTCTTACAGGCGTAATGAAAAAACAGCCCATAAATCCGCCGATAATAGTAACAATTATTACGGTAAATATTGAAATCCCCATACCAAATAATATTAAAGCAGGCAAAATAAATATTATACCGCCCGCAATAGATTCACCAACCGCAGTAAGTGATGCTGCAAAGTTAGCTTCTAATATATTGTTTCTTTTAAATAAAGCTTTAAACACACCTGTAGCAAGTATAGCACCCGGTATACCAGCGGATATTGTAAGCCCTACTTTTAATCCTAAATAAGTGTTAGCAGCCGCAAAAACTATAGCTAATATAACACCAAGTATTATAGAATATCCTGTCATCTCAGGCATAACTGTTGTAGCAGGTATAAATGGCACATAATCTTCTCCCTTTATCCCTCCATAAGCATTCTTTGATAGCTTTCTAGCCTCTTCTTTAATAGACATCCCTATTATCTCCCTATTATTTAATATATTTTTATTTAAGTGTTTTTATTTAAGCATTTTTGTTTAAGCGATACTTATAACAAGCTCTTTTAAGAATTTCCACATTCTATCAACAGAAGATATACTTAAATGTTCTGCAGGAGTGTGTACATCTTTAATATCCGGACCTATGCTTATCATATCAACATTAGGCAAAGGCTTTTTAAGTATTCCGCATTCAAGTCCTGCATGTATAGCTTCTATTTTTGCATCTTTTCCTGTAACCTTTTTATAAACATTCAATGCTATATCTTTAACTTTTGAATTAGCGTCATATTCCCAAGCAGGATATCCATTAGACATTTGGAAAGAAGCTTTTGTCATATTAGCAGCAGATTCTATCTTTAAAGCTATCTCTTTTGATGAACTTTCTACAGAACTTCTCACTGATATAGTAAATCTTAATTTGCCATTTTCTTCTTTCAATATTCCATTATTACAGCTAGTCTGAACTAAACCTTCTATATCTTTACTCATATAAGCAACACCGTCTGGTACAAGCATCATAAAGTTAATAACATTATCACTCAATTCTTTACTAAAAGCCTCTTTAACATCTGAAGCTTCTGAAACATTTATAACCATATCAGGGTCTTCTACTCTATATTCATTTTTTAAGTTCTTAGCAACTTCTTCTAAAGTCTTTTTTACCTTATTAACATCTTTAGAAACTACTAAAGCCTCTGCATGTTTTGCTATAGCATTGTGTTTCGCTCCGCCTTCTATATGTGATATAACAGCATCATCTCTCACAGCATATAATAATCTTCCAAGCAATTTTATAGCATTAGCCCTCTGTTTAATAATCTCTATACCAGAGTGTCCGCCTTTAAGTCCTGATACTTCTATTTTTAAAGCATCTCCTTCTGCTTTTTCTCTCTTTATATCAAAATCTATTAAAGTGTTCATTCCGCCAGCGCAGCTTACCAAAAATATTCCTTCTTCTTCTCCGTCTATATTAATCATCGTTTTACCGTCTATATGTTCACCAGTAATGGCAATAGCTCCGTCCATACCAGTTTCTTCTGCGGTAGTAGCCAACAATTCTATAGGAGGATGAGGCAAATCTTTAGAATCAAGCAATGCCATACCCATAGCTATAGCAATACCGTCATCGCCTCCAAGTGTTGTATTGTTAGCTCTCAATATATCACCTTCAACTATCATCTCTATAGGGTCTTTTCTAAAATCATGCTTAGAGTCTTTTGTTTTCTCACATACCATATCAACATGCCCCTGTATTATTACTGCAGGTTTATTTTCGTAGCCGTTTGTGCCTTTCTTCTTTATAATTACATTCATAGCTCTGTCTTGATACACTTCCAAATTTCTTTCTTTAGCAAATTTTACCAAAAAATCACTAATCTCTTTTTCATGTCCTGATTCTCTTGGTATTTTATTTATCTCATTAAACCATTTGAATACTTCTTTTGATTCTATTGAATTAAAAGCATTTAAATCCATACTATATTACTCCTTAAAATAATATAAATTATTTTTCTTATTTTGTACTTCTAATAGTATAATAAATATTACAAAAATTGTCAAAATAAAATAATAATATATCAAAAAAATTAGTTTTATGTAACTTCAAGTAGTAATATATTTTACTCATAGTCTATTTTCTTAAAAGATTCCTACTAATACCCCACCCTATAGGCTTTCTGTTTTTACTATAATATTAAAACTATATTTCTTTTTTGCTCATACTCTAATTTTTGCTGCCCACCCAAGCTTTTTCAAAATTTGTTGTCTATCTGCCGCACGGTAAAGCAGACAAAATATATAAATAATTCTAAATTTTCACTTAATACTATATTTCTAAATTTATCCGCCGTGCGGAAAGCAGATTTTAAACCAAATCAAAACTTGGGCGGGTGTTAACATTTCTAAATAATCAATAAGTATAATTTCTGCTAACTTTCTAAAAATATTCAAAAAACATAAAGGGCGGGGTTGTATATAAATTTTTTAACCTTGAATATAAAAAAAAGATATTTACTTGAAAAATTATTATTTTTGTTATATCATTAAAATATATTTTATTAATTGGAGTGAAATATGGTTAAATTTGCCGACTTAGGTCTTGTTAATAGTAGAGACCTTTTTAAAAAAGCTATTAACGGCGGTTATGCTATTCCAGCATTTAACTTTAATAATATGGAACAACTTCAGGCTATAGTACAGGCTTGTGTAGAAACAAAAAGCCCTGTTATTATTCAAGTATCTTCTGGTGCAAGAAAATATGCTAATCAAACATTATTAAGATATATGGCTCAAGGAGCTGTGGAATATGCTAAGGAATTAGGCGTTAATGTACCTATAGTATTACACCTTGACCACGGTGATAGTTTGGAACTTTGTAAAAGCTGTATTGAATATGGTTTCTCTTCTGTTATGATAGACGGAAGCCATCATGATTATAATACAAATGTTGAACTTACAAGAAGCGTTGTAGATTATGCGCATAAATATGATGTTACAGTTGAGGGAGAATTAGGTGTGCTTGCTGGGGTAGAAGATGATGTTGTTGCTGAAAGCCATACTTATACTAGACCTGAAGAAGTAGAAGATTTCGTTAAAAAAACAGGTGTTGATTCACTTGCTATATCTATTGGTACTAGCCATGGTGCTTATAAATTTAAACCTGGACAAAACCCTAAAATTAGATTGGATATTCTTAAAGAAATTGAGAAAAAGATACCAGGATTTCCTATTGTACTTCATGGTTCTTCAAGTGTACCTCAAGAGTATGTTAAAATTATTAATGAAAATGGCGGAAAACTTGATGATGCTATAGGTATTCCAGAAGATCAATTAAGAGAGGCTTCTAAGAGTGCCGTTTGTAAAATCAATATTGACAGCGATTCAAGACTCGCTATGACTGCTGCTATCAGAAAAATATTCCATGATGACCCTAAAGAATTTGACCCTCGCAAATATTTAGGACCTGCTCGTGATGAAATGAAAAAACTTTA
>CAKVCJ010000219.1 GCA_934725655.1 uncultured Brachyspira sp. | reverse complement strand
TTTGACGAATAGCATACTTAAAATATAGTCTTTGTATAGCGATGAGTCGATGGACCCTCTAAAAGTGTCGCAAGCTCTCCAAACGATACTTTGAATAGTTTCTTTAGTAGTTTTGTTCATTTTGAAGTCTCCTTTTTGTTTGCCTTTTATAGATTTTATTATTAGTGGCGGCTTTTGCCCTGCGAGCCGCAGCACCTTTCCGCACAGTATAGCCTTTTATTAACACATATCTTTTATGCGTGCGGGTTGTTATTTTTTAGTACACAATAAATATTTCTTAAATCCTTACCTCCCCAGTTAGCAGTTTTTGCATAAGCCCCTTTTTTTGCAGTTTACGCAGATGTAAAAGCTGTTTAAGGTTATCAATGTCTTGGTCAATGAGCGTAAGCAACTCAGCAATTTTGTTTTGCTCCTCGAGGCTTGGAATTAATAGATTAAAATTTAAAAAATCACTTTCTGATAATTCCTTTTGACCTGTACCATTAGCTAAATGATAATATTTTTGCATATATGATTTTCTTGATAATAAGAAATATATAAACTTATTATTACAGTTTTTATTAACTGTAAAACTCATTATTGCATTTGAACATATTGTATTATCAAATTCTTCACCTACAATTGCAATACTTCCATTAAAATAATTTTGCTTACCTATAATTATTTCATCTTTTTTTCTAATATAGAAAGGTCTTTTATCAGCCATTTTCCTTTCTATATTAGAAAATTCTATTCCTTTATTATGCAATTTAATTGTTATTTTTTTATATTTGGAAGTATCAAGGACTCTATCTTTTGAACCAACTATTAGAATATCTTTTAATTTCACGTTTTCCCACTCGTCCGTAAAACCATTAAAACGCACCTCGCTGCTTAGCACCCTTTGCATTATCCCTTTCTTATATAGCTCTTTTTTCTCTATGAGCTTCTTTAGGTTTTCTATCAAATCATCGAATGTAGAGAGTATGTCGGCTATACGTTTTTGCTCGTCGATGGGTGGAAGAATTATGTTGAAATTAATTATATCATCTTTTGTAATAGCACCAAATGTTGTACCTTTTTGATTATTTAAAAGTTTATTTTTATTATATTTTAAAATATAAAATATATAACTATTAATACTTTTGTTGATAGAATTTATGGAACATAATCCTCTTCCTATACATATATCAGTATTAGCAATATTAATATCACCAACAGGAGCTCTAACACTCATTAAAATAGAGCCATCTTTAGCTACTTTTTTTATATCTGAAGAATACATATCGAATGTAGGATAAATATATCCAAAAGTTGAACTTCCTTGTAAAAAAGGTAACCCTTTCTTATCCTTATTGTAAAATTCAGATTGAGGTGATTGACCCATTATTATCTCTGCTATATCACCAAGTTTAACTTCTTGCCAGCCGCGGGGGAGTGTTTTACTCATTATTATGCCTCCTTCTTATATTTGCATAAAAAATGTGAATGAATTATATTTATAGTTTCTGATAAAAGATCTTCTTTTTCACTATCATTTAACATTGCCATTTCATCATTAGAACCATGTTCATCTTTTGATAATTTTCCATATATTTTTATTAATTCATTAATATTATTTGATTCATTAAGTTCTCTTTTTTCCATTATCTTTTTTTCTAAACTTCTTTTATGGCTTTTTTGATTAATGGAAGTTACATAATATTCATCTACTAAAGTGTTTGGATCTGTTATAGAATATAAATATGCATTTACAAGTATTTTTTCTATTATCTTTCTACTAGATTTATGCATTGCATTTAAATCCTCGCTTCCTTTATATATTAGTAATTTCTTGTATTCATCTATAATTGGATCTATATGTAAATAATCTTTTGAATTTATTATTTTAGAACGATCATTAGTAAATTTTGTTCTTGATAACTTTAAACATAATACATTTCCCTCTAATTCATAAAATAGTTTACTTGTAAATTCTTTATTATGTGTTAGAACTAAAATTTTATAAAAATTGTTCATTTTACTGTGAATATATTCAGAAGTTTTTGCTGATCTATTCTCATCAAAACTTGTTACTGGATCATCTAATACTATTATTGCATTTTCATCATTTTCAGGTAATTGTGCTATAAAAAAACAAAATCCCAATAGATTTTTTTCACTTTCACTTAGAGAATAATCTATTAATTTTTTATCTATATTTTGATTATTTCTTTTTATATTATATTGGGAATTGAAATCTCCTAAAGATTTTTTTCTCTTGTCATTTTCTATTTTTATATTAGATTCTATGCTAAAATCAACAGAAAAATATTTTAATAATTCGTTAATTTTATCTGAGTACTTATCTATTTCTATTTTTGATAATTTTTCATAGTCATTAATATCTTTAATATTTTTAGATATTAATTCTTTATTATTTTTTTCTATTTCTTTTAAAATATTTTCTTTATTATTTTTTTCTTGTTCAAAATTTTTGTTATCATCTATGAGTTTTAAATATTGTTCTTTATTTTTTAATATGTTATTATATATTTTCATATTATTATTAATATTATTTATATTTTCCAAGTTTTTTAATATTCTTTCTATTTCAGAATTATGTTTTGTTATTGAATCATTTTGTACATCAATATGTTTTTTATAATCATTTATGTTTTTAAAAATATCATCAATATCAATGTCTACAACAATATTTGGTTTGTTTATTTTTTCATTCAAATATTTTTCTAATTTTGTTAGTGATGATTTCAATTTATTATTAACTTCTATATTTAATTTAAAATTTTCTTTAACAATTTGATTTGAGTTATTAATATTTTTTGAAAAAATAATATCAATAGTCTTTAATTTTTTTAAAATGGAATTAATATATGTTTCTAATTTTTGTAATTCTTCATTTTCTATTAATTTTTTATAATCATCTATCAATTTTCTTGTTGTTTCATTATTCAAATCTTGTTGACAGAAAGGGCATTTATTATCTGTATGTTCTATAGCTTTTATTCCTTCTTTATACCAATTTATATTTAAATTAGTATAATTACAAAATTTAAATATTTCTTTTTCTACTTCTTTACTTAATGGCGTTATCTGTTTATTTATAATTTGTTTTATTTCATTTTCTTCTATATCTAAATTTAAAGATTCGTATAAGTGCATTTTTTCAATTTGAAATTTGTTAATTGTATCTAATTGCTCTTCTAATTTTAACAGATTATCTTTTATTATATCATTATCTTTATATAATAATTCATATTGGCTATTTATATCATTTTCTAAATTAATTTTATTTTTATATATTTGATTAGTAAGATTTTCAATATTTGATTTTAATATTCTGATTTCATCTTGATTTGATCTTATTTGTTTAGAGTCTTTTGATATACTTTCATATTTTTCTATAAGATTTTTTCCAATAATTACACTTGCTATTTTGTCAAATTTTAAATCAGTATTAAATACATTTTCATTTACAAAATGCTTGTTATATACATAAAATATTTTATCTTTCCATTCTTGTAAATCTATATATTGTATAGAATATTTATTTTCTTCTTTACTTTGTACCCTTAAACATTCTGAAAATGTGGTTTTACCAGAGCAATTTTCACCGTATATCATTATTACTTTTTTATTATCTTTTGTATCTATATCTTTTATTTGACTAGAATCAACGTGTATTATATTTGTTTTTATAATAGGTAAATTCATAATTGCTCCTTAACAAAAAAATTTTTAATTATTCCCATATAAAACTTTTCTTTCTGCTCTAAAATGCTTCTTTCTATCTCCAATGACCGTTCAAATAGGCGGTTGGCTTCTA
>CAKVCJ010000218.1 GCA_934725655.1 uncultured Brachyspira sp. | reverse complement strand
TTTTACCGAAAATATTAATATACTATATAGTATTATACTTGAGTATTGGTTTATTAATGATATAATACTCTTTAAGTATAAAATAAATACTACTATATATAAGCGGAGTATTATGTCGGACAATAATTTAATATTAGATGAAACAGAAGTTCTTGCCGTAAGATTTATAGCAGAATATCCAGATTTAGAACAATATATATATTTCGTTTTTTTTATAGATAAACTAACAATTAATCTTATCACTAAAACAGTATTAATTTCAGATAGTTATGAATTATTTGAAGTGTTAAGCAAATATGATAATTATTTAGAGCTTTACAAATATATGGAAATTTATAATAATGTTCATTATAAAGTTAATATAGTTTTAGATAAATTAAACAGCGATTTAGATTCTATATTTTCTAATAGAACAAATGTAGTTCATACAACTATGGCTGCTATTAATGATGATATTATTTCTATTATAGATATATTCTCAGATACTCTTAATGTTTCCATGGATTATAATATAGGGATATATGATGTAAGCTGTAAGGGTTTTTATCTTGATGATGTTAATAATTTTATACAAGATTTTAGAAGAGAGTTTGAAGGCACTAATATAGATATAAGTCAATATACTTTGGAATCCAATAAAGATGAAGCAGCAAATAATGAAGAGTCTATAACATCAAAATATAAAATAGTAAATGGGGATTTTGTTGTAGCACCTATAATGGGAAGGGCTATAGCTGATATAAAGTTAGGGGATAAGATTATAGTAAAGGTGGATTATAGTTCTTTCTATCCGAGTATGACATATTTAGATATTAATTTGAAAAAAAATAATAATAAATATTTAGTTGTAGGAGAGGTAATAGAGAAAATAGTTAATGAGGATTCTACAAAAATAGCACTTGCTTTAAGCGATGAGCATTGTGCTATTATAGAGGAGACAGAACCTATTAGAGTTAAGGTATTTAATCCTCAGAAAGATAATTACGTAACGCCTAATTCTTATCAAGATAATACTAAAGAAGAGCAGATATATAAAATGTTATCGCATTTTAGTGTTATTAAGTTTTTATTATACGGCTTAGGGTTTATTTCTTTATTTGTTTTGATTTATATTTTATATGTTATGATATTTTAATTTACTTTGATTAAAGTTTATAATAATTTGATACCGATAAAAGAGCAATTAATTTTTTTAAAGATAGATAAATGGAAAAGATAAAAGAATATTTTAATGAGTTTTTGGAGATAATATCAGAAAATGGAGAATATGCGGGGGTTGCTTTACTTAAAGGCAGTGTTTTTAGGGTTGATGATGAGTATAATGTGAGTATTATTTGTTCGGGTGATTTTGCGGCTAATCATATAAAGAAAGATTTTTTAGAGCGTATAAAAGTCTATTTAAAAGATAGATGTTCTTATGATGTAAATATTGAAGTAATAGTTGATGCTAATATTGTGAATGATAATAATGAAGAAGATGGTATTGATGATAGCAGTGAAATAACTGTAACAGCAGAAAATAATAATAATAATACAAAAAATAAATCTAATTTAAATGAATATTTCAGGTTTGAGAATTTTATAGAGGGAAGCAATAATAAATTTGTTTTTGCTGCTGCGAAGTTAGTTGCCGAGAAACCTGGAAGAGAATACAATCCGCTTTATATATATGGAAGTGTAGGCATAGGTAAAACACATTTGCTTCAGGCTATTGGCAATTATTATTTAGAAAACAACCCAGATGCAAAAGTAAATTATATAGACGGAAGCGGTTTTAGAGATGAATATATATACGGCCTTCAAACTAAAAAGTCTGACAACTTCAAAAAGAAATATAAATCTTTGGATATGTTTTTGCTTGATGATTTGCAATTGTTAGAAAGTGCGCAGGAGACTTCTAAGGAGCTATTTGAAATATTTCAAGCTTTAGATAATGCGTCAAAACAGATGGTATTTGTCAGCGATAAGCCTCCGAAGGAACTTAGAAACATAGAGGCAAGATTAAAAAACAGATTTGAAAAGAGCTTGATATTATCTATTGAGCCTCCGCAGTATGAAACAAGGCTTGCTATAATAGAGAGAAAGTTAATTGATTTAAATACTAATATTGATGAAGAAGTAATTAAATATATGGCAGAAAATATTACAACGGATGTTCGTAAGATTGAGGGGGCTATTAGGGCTTATTTGTCTATAAGAGATTTAATGAAGATAACGCCTAATGTTGAAGAGTGCGATAAGTTAAATATATTTAAAGACTATTTTACCAATAAGCCTAAATTAAAAAATGCTACTATAAAAGAAATAAAAAAAATAGTTGCAGATTATTACGGCATAGAGATGAATGCTTTTGACAGCAAAGATAGAACTAAGTTTATAGCTAAGGTTAGACATGTTGCTGTATATTTAGCTTGCGAATATTCTAAAAAATCTGTAACAGAGATAGGCTTAGAGTTTAATAGAGACCATGCTTCTATTATACATGCCAGAGAAAAAATTAAAGAAGAGCTTAAAGCAGATTCTCATGTAGCAAGAGAAATAAATGATATAATATCTTCTATATCATAATTTAATTTATGAGAATTTAATCGAGTTTATGATAAAAAATAAATGTATGATATTTTGATATTTTTTCTTGACATTTATATAAATTCTTATATAATATTAATTGTATTGTTAAATAATACAATTTTTCATAAACCTCCTTATCACCCTGCAGATATTTTCTCGGGGTGATACTTTTTTAAACACCTTTTTATAATTTGATGTATAATTATTAAACATCTATTATTTGCTTTTGTGTCTTATTATTAAACATAATAAATCATTAATCTTTTTTGTTTTTAATAACCTTTAATCTTTATGTAATTATGATGCTTTACAGTATCTCCTAATAAACAAAATCAATAATCTCAATCCCCCTCTTAATATTTTATATAATTATTTTTCTTTTTTTTGATAAATATCATAATAAAAAATAATATCTTTGGCACGATTATTGCATATATTATAGGTGTAACTTCTGTAAATAAAAATTAAAAGGAAATAAGAAGAAAACAAAAGGAGATTAAATGCAAGAAGAAGAAATAAAAGAAGGCAATGAAGCTCTCAATAATGGCAGCGAGGATATTGCAGAAAACAATTCTAATGCAGAAGCTAATGAAGTTAATGAAACTAATGAAGTTAATAACGAAGAACAAAAAGAAAATTTAGAAAATAATGAAGATGAAATCAGCATTTTAAAAAAGAGAGTAGAAGAGTTAGAGAATGAAGTTTCTGATATGAAAGATAAATATATGCGTGCTATGGCTGAGGCAGAGAATATTAGAAAGAGAACTGCCAAAGAAAAAGCTGACGGCATAAAGAGGGCTAATAAAGGGTTATTATTATCACTTATCAATTTTATGGATAATTTTGAGAGGGCATTAAAATCTTTTGATAATGATGAAACCATAAAGGGAAGCGAATATTATAAGGGCGTAGAATTAATACATAAACAGTTTATAGATTTTTTAACAGATAATGGTGTAAGTGAGATAGAGGCACAAGGAGAGGAGTTTGACCCTAATTTGCATGAGGCATTAACTATGATAGAAGTTCCTGATATTGATAAAGAGCAGGTTGTAGAAGTTTATGCTAAGGGCTACAAATTAAATGATGAACTTTTGAGAACGGCTAAGGTTGTAGTTGGAAAACCAAAGGCAGCCGAACAATAAATTTTATAAGGAGATTTTTATATGGCACATATTCAACTTTTTAGAGCTTATTTTGAACCTAAAGATTCAAAGAAAGAGAGCATAAATCATATTAAT
>CAKVCJ010000217.1 GCA_934725655.1 uncultured Brachyspira sp. | reverse complement strand
TGACGAAGTCCGCACCGCGTAAGGCGGGAAAAAGTTGAGTAAAATAAAAATATATATTAATATGCACTCCCCCGCACTCCTAAGAGGTTATAACTAAAGTAAAGCATTACCGTGCGGCAAGCCTCTACGGCGAGTAGAAAATAATTGACAATTATGTAATTCTAATTTAATATTATTTATAAGTTATGTAAAGTTTAGGTTTTATATGATTGATGAAGATTTAATAAATAAGAAAAAAAAGAAATTCAAAATCAGATATTTAACTCTCAAAGATTTAGATGATTTCAATAATTTATTAAGATACGCCTTTCAAGTAAGCAATAATGAACTTATTACTTTAGGTTATGAGGTTGATGAAATAAAGCAGGCAAAATCGGCTGTATTAAGCAAGGCGAAAGTCTTAGGATGGTTTGACGGAAAAAAGCTTGCCTCTCAAATAGCTGTATACCCTATGAAAATGAATATTCACGGCGTGATTTATAAAATGGCAGGAATTACAGGAGTTGCCACATACCCTGAATATTCTAATCTTGGGCTTATGAATGATTTGATGATAAAAAGTATTGAGAATATGAAAAAAGAGGGGCAGACTATTTCTGTATTGTATCCGTATTCTATTCCTTTCTACAGAAGAAAAGGATGGGAAATAATATCCGACAAAATGAGCTTTACTATAAAAGATACTCAGCTTCCTAAAACTATGACAAGCGAGGGGCGAGTGGAACGCGTTTCTACAGACAGCGAAGATTTAAAAGAGCTTTATAATAAATTTTCTTATATGAGGCATGGTGCTTTAATTCGCGGCGATTTGGAGTGGGAAGAGTATTGGAGATGGGAAGTTGATGATACTATAGTTGCTTTATATTATAATGAAAAAAATGAGGCTGAAGGTTATTTGGTGTATGTTATTGAAAATGATGTGTTTCATATAAAAGAAATGGTTTATCTCAATTTTGAGGCAAGACTTGGGCTTTGGAATTATATATCTGCTCATTTCTCTATGGTTGATGAGGTTAAAGGATATAATTACACAAATGAGCCTATAGCTTTCCTTCTTGAAGACAGCGAAATTAAAGAGACTATAAGACCATATATTATGGCGAGAATTACGGATGTTAAAGGGTTTATTAATAATTATCCTTTCTTAAGAAAACCTAAAAATAAAAAGATTAATCTAATAATAAAAGATGATATGGCTAAATGGAATAATGCGAGTTTTATGATTTATTGGAATAATAGTAATGAAGATAAAAACATAGTATGCAAAAGAATTACAAAAGAATATAAAAGAAACTCAAAAGACAGATATATTATAAAAATGGATATAAAAACTTTAACAGCTATGCTTATGAGTTATAAAAGCCCTTCATATCTCTACAAAATCGGAAGAATAGAAGCAACAGCGAAAGCAATTAAATTATTAGAAAGCATCATTCCTAAAGAACAAGTTTATTTCTCTGATTATTTTTAATTAATGCCAAAAATACAATTTAAAAAAGTGAAAGGACTGAGCTATTCCCAATCCTCTCTATAATGGTATTTTTTATATATATTGTGTTTTTATATATATACTTAATTTAACAAAAAAAAATAATTAATAAACAATATTGTATGAAGTAATATTAATAATATACAATATTTAATATAAAAAAGCAATATAAAAGCGGTATTTACACAATAGTTTTATGAAAATTATATTAAAATTATTGTAATATACTTCTTATGTATAATTTTATTTGATAAAACTATATAAATATAATATACTATTTTTTAATAAAAAAACTAATGGATTTAATAAAAAATATGCAGGAAACTTTTTTTGTTTTAGAAGAATCATCAGAAAACTTACATAAAGAAGAGAAACTCACACCTATGATGAGGCAATATAAAGAGATAAAAGATAAATATAGCGATAGTATACTTTTATTTAGAATGGGAGATTTTTACGAAGTATTTTTTGAAGATGCAAAAATAGTTTCAGAATTATTAGGGCTTACTCTTACAAAGAGGGCAAATGTTCCAATGGCAGGAGTACCTTATCATGCTATAGATAATTATTTGTCAAAGTTAGTAAAAAGCGGAAAGAAGATAGCTATATGCGACCAAATGGAAGACCCTAAAACAGCAAAAGGAATAGTAAAAAGAGAAGTTACTCAAGTGATAACACCTGGAACTATTGCAGAAAATAAATACTTAGAATCAAAGAGCAATAATTATTTAGCTTCTATAATAGTTTCAAAAAGCGAGAATAATGCTTCTATTGGAATATGCGATATATCCACGGGTGAATTGTATGTTACAGAGATTGAGAATAATAACAACAATATAAAAGATTTTTTAGATGAGATATGCGAAGAGATTATAAGGTTTTATCCAAAAGAGATAATGACTATAGAATCGGTAAAAGAGAGTAAAATAATTAAAGAAATACAAAATAGGTTTTCAAATATATTTTTCAGCACTACCCCAAATTATACAGCAGAATATTCTTATGCCTATAAATTATTAACAAATCATTTTAAGACAATATCATTAAAAAGTTTCGGCATAGAAGATAAGCATTTAATAGTTTCGCTTCTTGGCTCTTTAATATATTATCTGCAAGAATTATCCAAAACATCATTAGAGCATATATCAAACATAAAACTCTACAGCAGAAAAGACTCTATGACATTAGACTATGCCACAATATCGAGTTTAGAGATTTTGGAAACTATAAGAAACGATAACAACAAAATGACATTATTCGACACCATAGACAAAACGAAAACATCTATGGGAGCAAGATATTTAAAGCGAATAATAGTAGAGCCTTTGCTTAATATTGATGAGATAAATAAAAGGCTTAATAATGTTGAATATTTTTATAAGAATCAGAAGTTTATGTATAGAATAATGGACATGCTTTCTGATGTGGGAGATATAGAGAGGCTTGCTTCAAAATTAGCACTTGGAAGGATTAACCCAAAAGAGTTAATATCTTTAAAGAGGTTTTTATTTTCTTCTTTAGAGATAATTACAGAGCTTGTGCTTAATAATTTTAATGATGCAAACTTTGAAGAGATAAACGACATAAAAATAGTTACAGATTTAATTGAAAGAGCAATATTAGAAGACCCCAAAATTGTAATAAATGAAGGAGACATTATAAAAGACGATTATGATGAAAAGCTAAAAAAATATAATGAAGCAAGGCGTGAAGGAAGAACTTGGATAAGCGAATTAGAAAATGAATATAAATCAGTTACTACAATTAATAATTTAAAAATAAGATACAACAATGTTATAGGTTATTATATAGAGATAACAAAATCTAATATATCATTAGTGCCGAAAGATTTTATAAAAAGGCAGACATTGGTAGGAAGCGAGAGATATACTACAAGCAAATTAATGGAGTATGAGAAAACTATAAACGAAGCCAATGAAAAAAGTTATGCTTTGGAATATGATATATTTATAGATGTACGCAATAAGGTTAATGAATATTTAACATCTATATTAAAAATAGCAAAAATAATATCAGTAATAGATGTTTATGTTTCTTTGGCTTGTTTAGCAGCAGAAGAGAATTACACTAAGCCAATTATAACCGATGACGGCATAATAGATATAAAAGATGGCAGACACCCTGTAGTTGAAGCGAATTTAAAAAATGAAAGCTTTATAGCGAATGACACATATTTAGACAATAAAAATGAGCATTTATTAATAATTACAGGGCCAAATATGAGCGGTAAAAGTACGTATTTAAGGCAAACTGCTTTAATAGTTCTTCTTGCACAGATTGGTTCATTTGTGCCTGCTAAGAGTGCTAAGATATCTATAGTTGATAGAA
>CAKVCJ010000216.1 GCA_934725655.1 uncultured Brachyspira sp. | reverse complement strand
ATTGTTTTTCTTTACTTAATTTACTGTGTTTCATAACTAAAATTTAATAAATTTTAGTTATCTGGGTCAGCCCCAAAGATTATAAAGAGTTTATAAAAGAGTATTATAATAAAAATAAAGAGCGTTTAGATGATTTAAAAAAACAAGGTGATATATTAAGAGAACAATTTATAAAAAAATTTCCTATAGAGAGTTTGCAAAATATAAGTATAGATGATTATGCTGTAGGAAGAGGAGATAATAATTCTTTTTGTTATTGGATTGAATTTGGACTTAAAAGAAAATTATTAGGAGGATTTTTTGCAGGTGGTGCTAAAACATATTTACTATATTATGATAGGGAAACAGGTAATTTAGTAAATGAAACTAAAAAGACTGATGATGAACTTATAAAAGAAATAGCTGAAGAATTATATAACATGGCTAAAGAAGAAGATTATGATAATCAAGATTCTGTATTTAATAAGCGTAAGCATTATTTAGCAATAAAAATATATAATACATATAATCCTAATGCATATTTTCCTATGATGCCTAAAAAAGATATGATTAACATATGTAATATATTTGGCATAGAAAAAGATAATAATAATATATATAAATTAAATAAAAATATAAAGAAATTCTTTGATAAGAATTTAAATGATATAGATTCATATATAATTAGAATGATATTGTTAGAAAACGTTAAATTGTTAGAAGGAGAAATGGAAAATATCAATTTTAAAGAAACAGATTATGGATTTGTGCAGTTCCACCCATCTTATGATTATACCTATTTTGTTGAAGGGTTAAGACCTATTAAAGACAGCAGTGGAAATATTGGCTTTGAAAGAAAGGACGGAGTTTTTAAAGAGTTTTGTAAGGAAGCTTTAAAAAATAGAAGCAGTAAATTTGTTTTTATAATAGATGAGATTAACAGAGGAGAGATTTCAAAAATTTTTGGTGAATTATTTTTTGCTATTGACCGCGGATATAGAGGAGAAAAAGGAAGAGTAAAAACACAATATAACAATTTAATTAATAATGATGAAAGCAATGAAGATGATGAATTTGAAGACGGTTTCTTTGTGCCAGAGAATGTTTATATAATAGGCACTATGAATGATATTGACAGAAGCGTTGAGAGTATGGACTTTGCTATGCGTAGGAGATTCGCTTGGAAAGAGGTTAAGGCTATTGATACACAAGAGAGTATATTGAAAGATTTAGATGATAGTATAAGACAAGATGCAATTGATAGAATGAATGCTTTAAATAAGGCAATATATGATGAAGAGAAAAAAACAAGTATATGTGAATTGTCTTCAGCTTATCATATAGGAGCTTCTTATTTCTTGAAGTTAAAAAATTATTATAAGAGTTCAAGTGATAATAAAAAAACAGCATTTAAAAGCCTATGGGAGAATCATTTGAAAGGGCTTTTGTTTGAGTACTTGAGAGGTATGCCTGATATAAATGATAAACTTAAAAAGTTAGAAAATGCTTATTGTATAGAACAAGATACTACTAATATAGATGATAATAATATAGATAATTGATAAATTTTAAAATAAGTAAGAGCCAAAAATGCAGTTTTTTTGGTTCTTTTATACCAATAAAAGAACTGGGGTGCGGGGCAAAGCCCTGCAATAATAAATGAATACAAACAATAAAATTATTAAATTAAAAGATAATAATAATGATTATGATATATCACAATTATCAAACGATATAGATAAAAGCAATATTCAATATATAGCTAGCCATTCTATTGAAAATATTTCAGATAATATTTTAATATTTCCAAATAGTTTTGATGAGACTAAAGATATAAATAAAAAAAATACAATATTTAATTTATATGATAATAAAATACACACTAATAATATAATGGGGTTTATTAGCTATAATAACACACAAATAAAAATATCTTCAAGGTTTGCAGTTAATGACAATGAGGATTATTTTTTGCATTATATGCTTATGAAAGTGCTTTCTCTTAATGTTGTTAATTTAGAGCATGGTAAGGATTATGATGATTCGTTTGATTTTTTAATTTATATGTTTATTAGTTTTTTTAAGAGAGCATTAAGACAGGGACTTTTTAAACAATACAAATTAATAAAACATAATGATTCTAATGTTAAAGGTACTATTGATATTAACAGATACATCAAAAACAATATTCCTTTCAATGGTAAAATTTCTTATAATACAAGAGAATACAGCTATGATAATAATATCACTCAATTAATAAGACATACAATAGAATATATAAACACAAAAAACAAATATCTTTTAAGCTATGATAATGAAATAAAAGATTATACTCATCAGATATTTTATTCTACACCCAGCTATGAGAGAAATAAAAGAGAGAGCATCATAAATAAAAACTTAAAACAATTATCGCACCCCTACTATTATGAATATGAGCCATTAAGAAAAATATGCATTCAAATATTAAGGCATGAAAAATTAAAGTATGGAAATAATGATAATACAGTGTATGGATTATTGTTTGACGGTGCTTGGCTTTTTGAAGAATATTTAAATACTTTTTTAAGCAAAGAAAATTTTATTCATGCAGAAAATAGAAATTCAAAAAATGGTATTAACCTTCTTGATAATTGCTGGAGAGTGTATCCTGACTTTTATAAAATAGATAATAATATAGTTCTTGATGCCAAATACAAAAGACTTAATTATTCAGACAGTGAAAGCATAGACAGAAACGATAAACATCAAATAGTTTCTTATGCCTATACACTTAACGCCAAAAAGGCGGGATTTATTTATCCTACTGAAATTGATAACTATAAAGAAAATACTTATATAGGAAAACTAAATAATAAAAATATTGATTGCGAAATACATAAATATGCTTTAAAAATTCCTTCAAAAAAATTAAACGGAGAGGATTTTAATAATATAAAAGATTTCATTGAAACAATGGAGAGTTTAGAAAAAGAATTAATTTCTAAGCTTAATTAATATATATTGAAAATTTTTAAATTTATCAAAAATTAGTTTTTTGTTTTAATTATTTGCGGGGACTAGCCCCCGCACCCCCAGTTCTTTTGTTGCCACAAAGAACCAAAAAGGCTGCATTTTTATCTTAAAAACAGTTATTATTTTATATATATTCCAATATATAAAGATATAATAGTTGAACTTTTCGCGAATCGTACCCATAAGGAAAAAACTTTATTGTTAGAAAAAGTTGATAATTATAATTTATAAAAATATAATTAGTATATCTTTCCTTTCATGTCCAAACATAAATCAAGTATGCTAACAGCGAGTGCCGCCTCCACAACCGCAACAGCCCTCACAGCAATACAAGGGTCATGACGTCCTTTTATAGTTAAAATTTCTTCTTCTTTTGTTTCTATGTTTAATGTTAATTGCTCTTTAGAAATTGACGGAGTAGGCTTTATTGCCACATTCACAACTATAGGCATGCCGTTAGAAATACCGCCCAATATTCCGCCATTATTATTAGTCTTTGTTTCTATGGTTTTTATGTTGCTGCTTTCTTTTATGGTGTAGGCATCATTACATTCGCTTGCCTTATAGTTTACAAAATCAAAACCTATTCCAAACTCTACACCTTTTACTGCAGGCACAGCAAACATAGACGAAGCAATTCTGCTCTCTATAGAAGAGTAAAAAGGCTCTCCAAATCCAGCAGGCACATTAAAAGCAACAGCCGTTATAATGCCTCCTACAGAGTCCATATCAAGCTTAGCTTTCTCTATTGTGCTAATCATTTTTTCCATAGCATCATCATCAAACACACTCAATTCTTTATTATAGTTCTTTATAAACTCATCATAACTTGGAAGCTCATTATTAGGGTATTTATCTTTTACGTTGTATATTTGTTTTATATGCCCTGCTATATTAA
>CAKVCJ010000215.1 GCA_934725655.1 uncultured Brachyspira sp. | reverse complement strand
TAATGTTTTCAAGCTATTCATTTGCACAAAATTATGGTTATGATAAAAATTATCAATCATACTTAGATGAAAATGGGGTAGAAATAGACGATAAACAAAAAGATAAAGTTAGAGAAGATATAAAGAAGTGGGCTAACTATTATTTGCAAAAGCACTATAAATATAATGAAAGAGTTGAATTAACTCACCCAACTACAAAAGAAAAGAAGAAATTTAACTTTGATTGTTCTGGTTTTGTAACAGCTGTTTATTGGAGTTCTAATATAGCGGTATTTGAAAAGCAAGCCATAATGGATTCTAGCGGTGTAAAAACAATATATTCAACACTTTCAAAATATAAAAAGATATATAATGATGGCATGCCGAATATTGGCGATATAGTGATGTTTGACAGAACAACATCCGATACAAAAAAACTTACGCATGCTGGAATAGTAGTTGATGTAGATAGAGAAGAAGGAACTGTAACTTATGTACATGCCTCTACAAGCAGAGGTCTTGTTGAAGGCTATATAAATTTGAAATATCCTGATTTAGCTAGAAAAGACGGTAAAGTTATTAATAGCTATCTTAGAAGAGGAGGAGGCACAGATTCACTTGCATCAAAATGTTTTAATAGTTATGGTACTATTTTAGATATACCTTTAGAATAAATATTATAGATAAAGAGATTTTTTTGGAGAATATATGGCTAACAATAAAAAAAAGAATATGAATAGAAGAAACAACATTCCTCAAAGCGGCGGCGGAAATCAGATTATTATAATACTGCTTCTTACTATGGTAGTAGTAATGGCAATAATGTATTTTCAGAAAACCCCTCAAGTTAAGGCTCAGGAATGGGATTATTCTACTGTTGTACAGAAAGTAAAAGACGGTGTTGTTAAAGAAGTTACTATAGTTGACCAATATATAAAAAATGGTAAAGCTGTAGAAACTGTTAATGGCAAGATAGCAGAGATAGATTTCTACTCTTATATACCTTTTTCTGCAAGCGGTTTTGCAGATTTTCTTATAGAGAATAATGTGAAGGTACGCGGAGAAGCTGAAAAACCAAGTTATTTCAGCATAATACTTGTAAACTTGCTTCCTATACTTGCTATAGGATTTTTGCTTTGGTTCTTTATGTTTAGACAAGTTCAGGGTTCAAATAATAGAGCTATGAACTTTGGAAAAAGCAGAGCAAGACTTCTTACAAAAGAAGATGTAAAAGTAACTTTTAAAGATGTTGAGGGCTGTAAAGAGGCTAAAGAAGAGCTTCAAGAGGTTGTGCAGTTTTTGAAAGATGCTAGTAAATTCACAAGGCTTGGGGCTAAGATACCAAAGGGAGTATTATTAGTAGGCCCTCCTGGTACTGGTAAAACTTTGCTCGCTAAGGCTGTTGCAGGTGAAGCTAATGTACCTTTCTTTAGTATGTCTGGTTCTGAGTTTGTTGAGATGTTTGTAGGTGTTGGTGCTTCTAGGGTGAGAGATTTATTTGAACAAGGTAAGAGGTCTGCTCCTTGTATTATATTTATAGATGAGCTTGATGCTGTGGGCAGAACGAGAGGAGCTGGATACGGCGGCGGACATGATGAAAGAGAGCAAACTCTAAACCAAATGCTCGTTGAAATGGACGGTTTTAATACTGATACTAGAATTATAATTTTTGCTGCTACCAACAGACCTGATGTACTTGACCCTGCATTGCTTCGTCCTGGAAGGTTTGACAGACAAGTTGTTGTTGATTTGCCTGATGTTAAAGGAAGAGAGGGAATATTTAAAGTGCATGTTGCTAAGATACAGCATGACCCTTCTATAGATTTGTATCATCTTGCAAGGGCTACTCCTGGTTTTTCTGGTGCTGATATAGCTAATATGGTTAATGAGGCTGCTTTAATTGCTGCTAGAAACGATAAAGAGAGAGTAGAGCTTAAAGATTTTGAAGAGGCTCGCGATAAGGTTATGATGGGGCCTGAGAGAAGAAGCATTCTTATAAGCGAAAAAGAAAAACTTAATACAGCTTACCACGAGGCAGGACACACTTTAATGGCAGTGCTGCTTCAAAATACTGATGCTTTACATAAAGTAACAATAGTACCTCGCGGAAGGAGTTTAGGTGCTACTTGGACGCTTCCTTCAGACGGGAGATATACACTTCAGAGAAAAAAGGCTATTGATGAGATGTCTTTGCTTCTTGGAGGACGTGTTGCTGAAGAGTTTAAATTTGGTGAAGATTCTGTTACTACTGGTGCTTCTAATGATATAGAGAGAGTTACTGAACTTGCAAGGAGAATGGTTTGCGAATGGGGTATGAGTAAGCTTGGTCCTATTGCTTTCGGTCAAAAAGAACAGCCTATATTCTTGGGTAAAGAAATCGCACGCCATAAAGACTATAGTGAAGAAACTGCTCAAAAAATTGATGAGGAAGTGCATAAGTTTGTAATCAAAGCTTATGAAAGAACCAAAAAATTAATAGCTGAAAATGCTGATAAGTTTGAGGCATTATCTAGAGAGTTATTTGAAAAAGAATCTCTTGATATAGAAGATATTGAAAGAATATGTGAAGTTAAACTTGATAGGGTAAAAGACAAGCTTGTTTATGCAGGTAAAGACCCTAAAAGAGGTACTGATGAGCTTGAAGACCCTTCTGCTTATCAAGACGGAGAAGTAAAAAGTGTTAAAGATGAAGTGTTTTCTACGCCTATAAAACCTCTCAAAAAAGAAACTGAAGAAAAGGTTACTAAAAAAACTTCTTCTATTAATAAAAAACTCTCTTCTCCTAATAGAAAAAAGAAAAGCGAAGAAGAATAAATTATAAAATAATTAAATAAAACATATAAAAACTACGGTATAATTTCTTATATCGTAGTTTTTTTATTACTACTTATAATATGTAGAAAATGTATTACATATATAATAATATAGAAAGATAAAAACCAAAAATAAAACTTTTAGTAAAATAATTAATTGATTGCATAAAAAAAATTTTCTATACTGTAGTCATAACACTTACTTATGGAGTTTTAAAATGAAAAAAATTGGTTTGCTGCCTAGAATTATAATTGGTATAATTTTAGGTATTTTAGTAGGCATGTATCTCCCTAGTCCTGTAGTAAGAATATTTGTAACTTTCAGTTCTATATTTAGTTTATTTTTAAACTTTATTATACCTCTTATGATTGTTGCTTTTATAGGATACGGTATTGCTAGCCTTACAGAGGGTGCTTCAAAACTTATTGGAATTACTGTAGCTATATCTTATGGTTCTACATTATTAGCTGGAAGTATCGCTTTTTTAGTAGCTTCAAATCTCTTCCCTACTCTTTTAGGCTCTGCTGCTTTAAGCAGTGTAAAAATAGAGTCTGGTTTAGACAGCTACTTTACTATACCTCTTAAACCATTATTTGATGTTACATCTGCTGTAGTATTTGCATTTATACTTGGTATTGGTATTACAATGCTAAGACCTAAGAAACAAGGTGAGGAATTATTTTCTATAGTAAGAGACTCTGAAGAGGTTATACAGGCTGTTCTTAAAAATATAATAATACCTTTATTGCCTATACACATTTTAGGTACTTTTGCTAATTTAGCTTATGCTGGAAGCATACAGCATATACTTGTAATATTTGGTAAAGTATTTGCTGTTGTTATTACTTTACATATACTTTATATTACTGCTTTGTTTGTAATATCTGGCGTTATAGGACATAAATCTCCTTTAATGCTTATTAAAAACCAAATTCCGCCTTATTTTACTGCTGTAGGTACTCAAAGCAGTGCCGCTACTATACCTGTTAGTTTAATAGCTGCTGAAAGAAATGGCGTTAGCGAGCAGATTAGAAATTTCGTTATACCGCTTTGTGCTACTATACACTTGGCTGGTTCTATGATTACTTTAACTTGCTGTTCTACTGCTGTTATAC
>CAKVCJ010000214.1 GCA_934725655.1 uncultured Brachyspira sp. | reverse complement strand
AATTGGGTTATTTATATTATAAGGAATACCTACTTTTTTTTACTAAAAAATGTGCAATATCTCTGGCTCCTAAACAATTATATTTTTATATACATATTGATAAAAGAAGTCTTTTAGTATAAAATTAGCCTTATAAAATTATATTAAATGGCTATGCATAAAAATTATTATATTTTAATATTAACTCTTATAATATCTAATCTGCTATATTCTTTTGGCGGCAGACCTATTACGGTAGAAGAAGTGCGTCCGTATTATACCGCATCGGATACTGCTAAGATAGAAATATTTATATATACAAATTTAAGTGCTAATACTAACTATAATTATTTAACTTTAGCCATAGCAGATGCAATAGCTAATCAATTAGAATATAATAAAACTATAAGACTTCAATCATCAACCAATGTGAAATTGACTCCAATAGATTTTGAAAGAGCTTATGAAAGAAAAATTTTTCAATTTACAAATATTACATACACAGCAACAGAATCATATAGTAATACTGCAATAGTTACAAATTATGAATATTCTTATTATACCAATTGGGGCGGATTAAGAAGCAATGTCACCCTTATAACTCCAGAAACTAAATATTTCCAATTGAATGAAGATGAGGAAGTTATTATAAATTATAATGGAAGCAATGTTATAGTAAAAAATACCAATGATTTTATACAAAATATAGAGCTTGGCGGATATTTATATGAATATACAGGAGATGATATAAAAAAAGAAGTATTTAAAAGGAATGCAGATATTGTTATATTTGGAAGCATTGAATATAAAAGACCGAATATTAGTGTGATAACTTCTATAGCATATGTTAAAGAGAGAAAAATAGATACTTATAGCATAGAAATATCTGAATCAAAAATAGATGAGCAGATACCTATTTATGCTTTAGATATAGCGAATAGAATTAGCTATGTAGATAAGACAGGCACTATAGCTATTGATGTAGAACCTGAGGGGGCATTTGTATATGTTGATAATGCTTTAATTGGAATGAGCGGAGAAACTTTATATTTGCCTACTTTAACTACTAATGCTCATAGATTTACAATAAAAAAAGACTTGTATGAAACAATAGATACTATGCTTTCTTTTGAAAAGACAAATGAAGATATAATGCTCAATTTTAGTATGATTGAAATGACTAATACAGCTAAGGTAAAAATTAATATACCCGGGGGAGAAGAGAGTTCTGTGGTTATTAATGGAATAAAAAGAAAACCTGCTAATTTTATATATGAAGATTTTGGCTTTGGCACTTATTCTATAAAGATTACAAATACTAATTATATAGACTATTACGGCACTTTTACAGTAAAGAGCACAAATTATTTAGATTTAACACCAAATATGAAACGTTTTCATGAACCTACTTGGGTAGATGCGGTATTTAAAAATTATGAGAGAAATACAAAAATATTTTTAGGACTCACTATAGCAAGCACTATTTTTTCTGTGGGCACTTATATATATGCCAATGAAGTACTTGATTATACTATGATCAATTATTATGATAAATATCAAAATGCTCCAGATAGGCCGCCTGTTGATTTAACTACATATAATACTGCTTTTAATATATATATAGGAGGATTAGTCGCTACAGGGGTGTTTGCTTTAACTGCTGGAATATATTATATGCTTTGGATTAATGAGAGCAATTTTTCTGTGGAAGAGCTGACATTCTCTGGAGGATATGGAGGAGCTAATATTGCATATACTTATAGATGGTGATTTTTTATAATTTATTTGACAATATATTATTATTGACTATACTATTTATAATGATATACAATTTAGGAGATAAGACTATGATTAATATTATTTTTATAGGGGCACCTGGTTCTGGTAAGGGTACTCAATCTGAGTTAATAGAAAAAGAATATTCTATATCTCATATTTCTACTGGGGATATGTTTAGAGAGAATATTGCAAATGGTACTGAGCTTGGTAAGACTGCTAAAGGATATATGGATAAGGGAGAATTAGTGCCTGACAGTTTGGTTATAGATATGCTTTTTGATAGACTTAAAAAAGATGATTGTAAAAAGGGATTTATGCTTGACGGATATCCAAGAACTATGGAACAGGCTAAGGAATTAGATAAATTATTAGAAAAATTGAATTATAAAATTGATGCTATTATTAATCTTAGTGTTGCTGAGAATATTATAATAAAAAGACTTTTAAATAGAGGCCGTTCTGATGACAATGAAGAGACTATAAAAAATAGAATAAAAGTTTTTGAAAGTCAAAGTAAGCCTGTATTAGAATATTATAAAAATAAAGTTCATATAATAGATGTTGAAAGCTTTGAAAATGAAACGCCAGAAGATATTTATAAAAAGATAAAAAAAGGTCTTGATGCGATTAAAAAATAAAATTTAGTTTGTTATTAAATTAAACAAGGGGAATGTTTAAGCCCCTTGTTTTTTGTATATTTAATTAAAAATAATTATATTAAGTTTTCAGGATTTAAACATTTAAGTTCATCTATAACAAATACGCCGTCTTTTCTAATTAATACATCATCAAAATACATCTCGCCTCCGCCATATTCTTTAGTTTGTATGCAAACCAAATCCCAATGTATAGCAGATTTATTTCCATTAGGAGCTTCATCATAACAAGCACCCGGCGTAAAATGAAAGCTTCCCATAATCTTCTCATCAAATAAAGTGTCTTTCATAGGTTTAGTTATATACGGATTAACACCAATAGCAAACTCACCAATATATCTTGCTCCTTCATCTGTGTCAAATATTTTATTGATTCTTTCATTATCATTTGAAGCGGCATTTACTATTTTTCCATTTTTGAACTCTAATTTAATATTTTCGTAAGTAAAGCCGTCGCTATATAATGAAGGAGTATTGTATGATAAAACTCCATTAACAGAATCTCTTATAGGAGCAGTAAATACTTCACCGTCTGGTATATTCATTATTCCAGCACATTTTATTGCAGGTATATTTTTTATAGAAAAGTTTAATTCTGTGCCTTCTCCTACAATTTTTACTTTATCAGTTTTATTCATAAGATTAACCAAATTATCCATAGCCTTATCCATCTTTGAATAATCTAAATTACAAACTTTAAAATAAAAATCTTCAAATTCATCTGTACTCATAGAAGCCTGCTGCGCCATAGAAGAAGTAGGGTAGTTTAATACAACCCATTTTGTATTTTTTACCCTTTGATGCATATGTACAGGGTTTAAATAAAGTTTCTCATATATTTTATAATTATCTTCTTTAATTGAAGAGTTTTCAGCATTATTGTTTCCTCCCCAAACACCAATATATGCATCCATTTTTTTCATTAGCATTAAATCAGATTCAGCCCAAGTATTTATTTGTTTATCATTACATTGTTTTAATAACTCTCTCATTATCTGCGGGTCATGATTCCATACAAAAGGATTCCCTCCAACTTTATAAACTTCTTGTATTATAGCCATTACTAGGCTTCTTTCTTCTCCTTCACCATAAACCTTTATTAAAACATTTTCTCCTTTTTTTAATCTGCATGAATAGTTTACTAAATTGTAAGCTAATTTTTCTATTCTTATATCTTTCATGTTTATTTACTCCTATTGTTTTTTTATAATTTTTTTATATATGATTAAAAATTATTTTAATGATAGTTTATATAATAAAATATTACTGTCAATAACTTTAGAAAATAATATATAAAAACTATAAGTAAATTTTATCGAACATTGTTTTTAATATTATTAAAATAAAATATTTTTAAGAATATTTTATAAAAAGAGCTTGCTATTTTTTTTGTAATATGTTATATTATATCTCATATTAAAGATGAGAAAAAAAGGGCCTGTAGCTCAGATGGCTAGAGCGTTCGACTGATAATCGAAAGGTCGGTGGTTCAATTCCTCCCAG
>CAKVCJ010000213.1 GCA_934725655.1 uncultured Brachyspira sp. | reverse complement strand
ATATGTTATCCTTCTTTTTTTAGAAATGGTATTTTAACTGTTAATGTTATAGACAGTGTATGGGCTAATGAGATTACGATGAATAAAATAAAAATATTTAATAATATAAAAAATGAAACTAATATTGTAGTTTATAATCTTGTTACAAGAATAGAGGATATTAATGATAATTTTGAAAATAATGATGTTAAAAAAAACTATATAAAAAAAAGTATTACTGAAGAGCATAAAAAATGGGCAGATAAGACTATAAAAGAATCTAATATAGAAGATGAGAGAATGAGAGAGAAGTTTTATAATATTTTACTTGAGGCTGAGGATTAAATATGTTTCTTATTGATGATGAATATATAAAAAAAACTATATCTATTTATAAGGCTACAAGGAGTGTAATTGCATTAAAAGAGATTAATGAGCATTTATCGAGATATATTTATAATTATCCGAGAAAGGCTTTTGGTATTAATCATGAAAGTGCTTTAGATTTTTATTGCTACTATATGGAGAGAATAGAAAACATCATACTAAAATATAATGAGACTGAAGTTAAGTTTATTACTTGGTTTACTTATACATTAAGAAATAGTTATTTAAATTATGCAGATTATAAAAAGAGAAAAGAAAAATATAGCAATATAGAAGAAATTTCAATAGATGCTCCGCTTTGTAGTAGAGAGGCTTATACTTTGCATGATGTATTATACGACACAAAAACTTATTCTTTAAGCGACTATGTGGACAATACTGATGATATAGAAAATATTAGTTTGAAGATGTTTAATTATATAGAGAGTATTTTTAATGCGAGAGATTCTCTAACATTTTTTATGCATAATTTAGAGCTGTTTATAAATCTTGTATCAAAGCCATTAATGAATTATTTTAACATTTCTTATGAAGAGGCTTATTCTATTATTGAAAAAGCAAGAGATACTTACATACATAAATATAATGACATAATAAAACTTCAAGATTCTATAGCGAATATTAATTTGCAGATAGCAGAAAATAATAGAAGAGGGATTTTTACTATACATTTGGCTAGCAAAAAACAACAGAGAATAAAAAAATTGCAGTCTATTAAGGTTACTGTTAGCTATGACTTTTTATCTAAACTTTTTAATATTACTGTTAATGCTGTTGCAAAGATTATAAAAAAGATAAAAACTCAATTAAAGGAGAGTTTTAAGCTATGAGTAATAATGATAATGTTCAAAAATATGAAGAAGAGATTATAAGATATGTAAGCGGCTTAGAAGTATCCAAAGAATTTTTATTTTTACTTGAAAATGATATTAATATTCAAAATAGAGTTAATAGTTTGAGGTTTGATTTATTTGTAATGGAGAATATAGAAGATTCTAATATGTTTGAAAAGTCTGTTAGTAAGGCTTCTATTAAAATAAAAAACGCAATAATTGAGAGCTTTAATTATTTTTCTGTATTAACTCCGCTTTTAAGCAGGGGAGAGAACGATACTGAAAAAAGCTATATTTATAAAAACATAGAGATAAGCAAATACGAAAATGAATATTATTTAAATATTAGAGATATAAAAAAATACTGCATAATACATAAAAATAAAGAGGAGATAGTTAATATTTGGGGGAATAAAGAGAGTTATGAATTAAAGTTAGATAATGGGGATTATAATATAAAAACAGATTATTATGAATGTGATATAAATATAGAATAAGTGAAAAAGATAGTTTTTTACAATTTTGAGTTTTTTATAAATATAAATTATAATTTTTTGTAATATAAAATTTTATTATGTGTTAATATAATATGTATTAAATATAAGATAATACCATAATTTTAGTTAAAAAATGCAGCCTTTTTGCTTCTTTGTGGCAATACCGTAGGCACTTCCTTCGGTCGCCCTGAAGGACTTCCTTCGGTCGCAAAAGAAGTAGGGGGGGGACTAGTCCCCGAAATCAATAAAACATAAAAATTAAATTTTTAGTGTTATACAAACTGGGTTATAAAATGAAAAAAATATGCAAATGGGCTAAAACTGAGATAGAAATAAAATATCATAATGATGAATGGTGTAAGGTTTCTCATGATGAAAGAAAATTATTTGAGATGCTTATACTTGAAAATATGCAGGCTGGTTTAAGCTGGAGATGCGTTTTAAATAAAAGAGAGGCTATGAGAGAGGCTTTTGACAATTTTGATTATAGAAAAATAGCTAATTACGATGAAAAAAAAATTGCATCGCTTTTAGAAAATAAAGCTATTATTAGAAACAGAAGAAAAATATCGGCTATGATAATAAATGCCAGCAAATTTATAGAAGTTCAAAAAGAGTTTGGAAGTTTTGATAAATATATATGGAGTTTTACAAATAATAGTGTTATATACAATAAATTAAATTATGATGATGCACTTCCTGCAGAAAATGAACTTTCAAAAACTGTAAGCAAAGATTTAATAAAAAGAGGCTTTAAGTTTGTAGGAAGCATTATAATATACAGCTATTTAGAGGCTGTAGGTATTATCAATGACCATTATATAGATTGCCCTTATAAAAATAATATTTAAAAATTATATTATTTATCTTTTCCAGTAATGGACTCTACTATATTAACCAAGTTTGAAATAGAGCGGTTAAAATAAACAAGTACATCGCCATATAAATGGGCATTCAATGCTGGTATTAAAGATTTATCAACATTATCATAATGTCTTTGTCTTGCTTCATAATAAAAATCTTTTATTTGATGATATTTTTCCATAGCTTCTTCATAAGTTTTTTCTTTGTTTATAGAATAGTTATTAAGTATAAGAGTTGATAAATAATCTATAAAGTCTTTATTGTTATGAAGCATTTTAAGTATATCTTTCTTTTGTATTTCATTAAATAAAGTTTTTTTCTCATTTCCTTTAATAATAGCTTTACCTAAATCTTTTAAATTATCGCCTAAGTTTTCGTAGTATGTGCTAATATTTATTAGTGAGGCAATATCAGCAGAGTTTAGAGTATTTTTTCCAAGCAGCTTAAGTAAAAAAGTATGTATTTCATTATCTGTATTATCAAGCATTTTTTCATGATCTCGAATTTTATTAAGAAGCTTTTCGCTTGGATTTTCAAATAGCTGTTCTATTCTTGAGAGCATTTTTTGTGTAATTTCTCCCATATAGGCAACTTCTTTTCGCACTTCTATCTCAGCAGAAATAGGCATATGTAAAAGTCTGTCAGATAATAAGCTAATATGTTTTTCTCCGTCTTTGTCTTTAATAATTAAGCAAACTATATATTCTAATTTATCAGTGAGGAAGAAAAATACTATAACATTGACTATATTAAAAATAGTGTGAGCGGCAGCAATATAAAAAGATACATTTACATAATTATTGTTAACAACTAAATCATGCCCTCCTGTTACCATAAACCCAACTATGAAATCAACAAGTTTAAGATAGTATGGAAATAAGAAGAACATATAAAACACACCGAATATATTAAATAAACAGTGAACTAAAGCAGCTCTTTTAGCATTAATAGAAGCTCCTATTGTAGCAAGTACAGCAGTTATAGTAGTACCAATGTTTTGTCCAAGTATTAAAGCCACAGCAGTAGGGTAGTCAATCAACCCAACAGTTGCAAGCGATATTGTAACACCTAAAGCAGCACTGCTTGATTGTATTATTGCAGTTACTACAGTTCCTATTAATACACAAAAAAATCTTCCTTGAAGAGTGTATGCATTTGCCATTAAAAATAAGTTTTTGAAATTTTCGGAATCTCTCACACCCTCAAAAGCCATTTTCATTAAGATAAGCCCATAGAATATCATACCAAATCCCATTAATATTTCCCCGAAGAATTTGATTTTTCTATTTTGGCTTGCAAATATTACTATGATAGAACCTATACCCAAAGAAGGTAATGCTAAAATATCTATATCTAATGAAATTATCCAACCA
>CAKVCJ010000212.1 GCA_934725655.1 uncultured Brachyspira sp. | reverse complement strand
TCATCATCTCTTGGAATTCTCTAAATACAGCATCTTTATCGGCAGATTCAATATTCTCAAGTCTCGCAATATCAAAAGTGATTTGCTCTATTTCCTCTTCGCGTAAATGCTTAAATATCTCGCTTGAAGCTTCCATTCCTAAAGAAACTAAAAATATAGCAACTTTCTGACGTCCGCTTAATACGCGTTGTTTTTTTTCTTTTTCATTATTAGCCGTAGCCATACTTAAACTCCTATTAAAATTTATAACTCAATATTTTTATTTATTATTTATCATCTGCCATCCAAGTACGTAGCAATTGAGCAACATCCTCTGGTCTCTCATGACTTACTCTTATAACCTCTTCCATTAATTTCTTACGAGCTGCATCTTCTAAGTTAATCTCACTCATAGGCTCTTCATTAGCATTCATCATAGCCTGTCTGCGCATTTCCATCTGTTTGCGTTCAAGCTCTTCCTCTCTAAGTCTGCGTCTTCTTGCAAGCTCTTTCTGTATAGATCTGATTATAAGCACTAATATAAACAATGCTAATAATTTAGCATCTTCTGCATTAAATCTATCCCAATGGTCAAACTGAATATGTGTTACGCTAACTTGGTCTCCTCTTTTTAAATCATATCCTATAGCTGCCTGCACTAATGCTGTAACATTTTTTATCTCATCAGCAGTTACTGGATGATATTCTCTTAAATAACTTGTTCCATTAGTTATTATAGCATTGCCATTGGCATCATAAACTTTTGTCCATCTTCCGTCTAAAGCAACAGCTGCAGATATTTTCCCTATCTGATAGCTTCCTTTCTTTATAGCCTCATATCTTTTGCTTAATTCATAGTTATCTTGGCTATCTGTTTTTGTATATGTCTGCCATCTGTCTGTTTTGTCTTTATATCCAGGAGGTACATTCTCTTCGGCACCAGCTGCACCTTGCGGTATAAATTGCTGACCTTTCCAATCTTCTGTTACTGTACGAGTTGATACTTGAACCTTATTTGTAAATTGGCTATCATCATAAGGTGTTGTTGGGTCATCTTCTTTAAGTATTATAGGAAGTACTAAATTGTTTGTTATGCTAATATCGTCCCATATAAGCTCTAATGCTATTGTTGTCTCTACTCTGTTTGTATATATTCTTCCTAATGTTTGTCTTATTTTATTTTCTATCTTTTTTCTCTCTCTATCAACTATTTTTAACTCTTCTTGAGCTACTTTCAATTTTAAATTAGCTGCCTCATCTGTAAAATCAGTTAATACATAGCCTGTGCTGTCTGTAATTGTTACAAACTCTGGTTTTAATTTATCAACACCCATAGCTATTAATTGCTGCAAGCCTCTAACTGTTTTTGGATCTCTTAAAACTTCCTCTTTAAAAGGCTGTGCTTTGATTACTACTGATGCTGTTACTGGAGAATCTACATCTGTTAAATATTCCTTCTTAGGAAATGCTAAATCAACTGTAGCTTCTTGTACAAAATCTAATTTAGTTAATAATTGTGTTATTGCTTTTGTTAATGATCTTCTTTTATTAACATCTAATTCCGCATCTGTTATACCGATACGAGGAGCATCAAATAATTCCCAGCCGTCTACGCCCATCGGCATTCTGCCTTCTTTTACTAATTCTAATTCCGCTTTGGCTTTATCAGTTTCATTGTTTAATGTAATAAATCCGTTTCTATATTGATATTTTATATTGTTTGCATCCAAAACTGCTATAACATTTCTTGCATCTTCTTGTGTTAATGCATTTTGAAATAATAATGTACCAGCCCTTCTTGAAGTAAAAAATACTGTAGCTACTATTGCTCCCAAAGCAACTACTAATACCCCTATGAATATAGCCTTCTGTACTTTTGTAGTTTTTGCGAAAATATTTTTTACTTGCCCAATTAATTTATTCACAAAATCCATTAGAATACCACCTTAAAAAGTTCTCTTTATATTGTATCGGATATAGTTATGTTTACTTTATAAAAAAATTATGTTTATTTCTAAATTTTTTATATGTTTTATATATTAGTTTACATAATTATTTTTGTCAATAAGTAAACATAATATTTTTGGAGCTTTATATTACTTTTTTTACTTTTTAAGACTTTTATTATCGTTTTTTCTTATTTTTATAAATTAAAGATTTTGTATATAATTTTCAACCAAATCTAAAGCAAACAATACGCTTAATTTTCTAATATTATCTCTATCTCCGTAAAATATGTTTTTATAGGCCTTTATATAGTTTTCTGCTGATATGCACACGTATACCAAACCGACAGGCTTATCTGCAGTGCCGCCATTTGGGCCTGCTATGCCGCTTATTGATATTGATATATCGCTATCCATTATTTTTCTGCTGTTTTCTGCCATTTCTAATACGCATTCTTCACTAACAGCACCATATTTTGATAAAGTTTCTTCTTTTATATTGATTATTTTATTTTTTATTCTATTAGAATATGTTACAAAAGAGCCTTCAAAGCATTCTGATGAACCGCTTACAGATGTTATAGACGAAGAAAAAAGTCCGCCAGTGCAAGACTCGGCAGAAGTAATCTTTAATTTCTTTTCAATAAGAAGCTTTACTACATTTTGAGATTTTAATTTTATTCTATCCATAATATAAATCCTAAATAAAAATAACCTGCACTAAAAACATATATATAATTGTACCTAAACCTATACTAATAAGCACATTTCTCTTAATAATTTGAAAAATAGCTATTACAATTATAGATATTATTTCAGGTAAGCCGTAGGGAAATTTTATTATATTTATATCTTTTATGCAATATATTACAAGAAGTGCTATCATAGCATAAGGCATTGCATCTCCTAAATATTTTATATACCTTCTCTCAGCAATAGACTTTCTTATTATTATAAATGGCAAAGTCCTTAAAATAATTGTTGCAAAAACAACCATTAATGCAGTTATAAAAATTTCTTTACTGCTCATTAACTTCTACCTCTTTGTTCTTATCAAAATTATAACTAATGCTTATAACTATAAATATTAAAACCATAGAAAATATTATAAATATATTGGTTTTAAATATCAAAATAGGCATAGAACACACAAGCCCTATAATAGCTCCCTTATGATTATTATCACTATCAAGCCACTGCTCTACAAATATAACTACAAACAAAGCAGTTAAAACAAAATCAAGTCCCTTAGTATTAAATTTAACAATATTGCCTATTAAACAGCCAATCAAAGTACCCAAAGCCCAATAAATATAATCAAAAAAAGAAACAAAAAATAAAAACGCTTTTCTATTTATATTTTTAGGCACATTGCCGCTGCAAAGTATAGAGAAAGTTTCATCGCTTAAAGAAAATATTAAAAAAGGCTTTAATAAACCTGTACCTTTATATTTGCTTACCATTGATATGCCGTAAAAAGACATTCTTGAGTTTACTGTTAATGTTAATATAAAAGCATATATAGGATTAAAAGGAGCTAAAAACAAATAATTTATAGCTACATACTGCATGCTTCCGCAATATCCTGCCATACTCATAAACATAGCAAGGAAAGTGCTGAAGCCTTTTGACTTCATCAATATCCCATAAGCCATGCCTAAAAATAAATATCCAACAAGAACAGGTATAGTCTTTGGCAAAGCATATTTTAATGTTGAAATTAATTCTTCTTTATTCATAATTTTTTAATCAATGTTTTTTTATTGTTGTAGTAGAGATATATAATAATAAAATATAAAATTATGTCAATATATTATAAAGCTTGTTTATGTATTTATTAAATAATCGAAATATTTAAAGAGTTTATATTGTAAGAAAGTAAATTAATTGATTTTTTTATATTTATATATTATACTCAATGTATGAATACAGAAATTATTGAAAACACATTATTAACTTTAATAAATGAATTCAAAAAAGATGAAGAAGAAAAATATAATTCAGTAAGTAATA
>CAKVCJ010000211.1 GCA_934725655.1 uncultured Brachyspira sp. | reverse complement strand
ATTTCTTATCTACTTCATCAAATATTGTATTTTCTTTTATTAGGTTTGACATTCTCTCGCCTCCAATAAAAAATTTATACCAACTATTTAAATCTTTATTTAGTTGTTTATCATAATTAAATTTCGGCAATTCCAAAAAATGAAATTGACAATGGTCTGTAAGTATTTTATTGTGTTTCAATTCTTTTAATATATAGCAGCTGTAGCAATCTTCTATGCCGTCAAATAAAACAAAGTCTAAAATATTTATGCTTATCACAGGAAGAAGCTTATTATAATCATCACCTTTATTTAAATTTAAACTATAATTACTTGCCCAATAAAATAATGTTCTCTTAATAAAAGTTTCATTGCCTTGTAATTGTATCTCTATTATAACAACTTCGCCTGTGTCGGATGTGCATTTTATATCTACTACGCTTTCTTTTGAATTAAGATATTTTTGCAAATTAAATGGATTTAATATCTCTAAAGTTTCAAAAGTCTTGAAGTTCAAATTATCCATCACAGCATTAACAAAGTTTAATACTATTTTCTCGTTGCCGAGATTTGAAAAAAGATATCTTACAAAACAATCATTCTTTTTATTTAATGTGTCTACAGTGATGTTAAACTCATTCATAAATATATTATAGCAAAATAGAAGCTAAAAGTCAAAAACACTATAAAATAACTTAAATATTCAATTAAAAAATATCTTTTATGATGATAGTCTCATCTCTTCCAGCTCCAACAGACACTATAGATATTTCTGTGTCAATTACTTCGCTTAATCTTTTTAAGTATTTTTTAGCATTTTCTGGAAGTTTATCATATTCTCTAATATTTGTAGTGCTTGTTTTCCAACCGTCAAACTCTTCGTATACAGGTTCAGCTTTTGAAAGTATATCCAAGTCTGCTGGATAATCTTCTAATATCTCACCGTTATATTTGTAGGCAACACATATTTTTAGTTTATCCAATTCATCTAATATATCAAGCCTTGTAATGGCTATAGAATCAAGCCCATTAACATATGAAGCATATTTTACAACGCATGCATCAAGCCAGCCGCATCTTCTTGGTCTTCCTGTAACAGTGCCGTATTCGCCGCCCTTATCTCTTATAAACTGCCCAACATCATCAAAAAGCTCTGAAGGAAAAGGTCCCTCTCCAACTCTTGTAGAATAAGCCTTAACAACCCCTATAACATTATCTATCTTTCTTGGTCCAACACCAGAACCAGTACAAGCACCTCCCGCAGCAGGGTATGATGATGTTACAAATGGATATGTTCCGTGATCTAAGTCAAGCATAGTAGCCTGAGCACCTTCAAATAATATGTTTTTCTTTTCTTTTATTGCTTTATTTAATATTGTAGTAGTGTCAGCAACATAAGGTCTTAACCTATCAGCATATTCCAAATACTCTTTTAATAACTCTTCGTAATTAATTCCTTCGTGATTATAAAGCTTTTTAAGAAGTTTGTTTTTAAGTTCAACATTAAACTTTAATTTCTTAGCAAATGTTTCTTTATTCATTAAATCAACGATTCTTATACCTAAACGGCTTGCTTTATCCATATAACAAGGCCCTATTCCGTTTTTTGTAGTGCCGAGTTTATTTTCACCTAAATCCTCTTCTTGAAGTTCATCTAAAATTTTATGATAAGGCATAAGAACATGAGCCCTGTTAGAAATTTTTAAATTAGACATATTAACTTTTTTTTCTATAAGGCCGTCAATCTCGCTTAAAAAAACTTTAGGCTCTATTACAACCCCATTTCCTATAATGCACACTTTATCTTTATGAAGTATGCCAGAAGGGAGAAGCCTTAATTTATATTTTATATTATCAACAACAACCGTGTGTCCTGCATTACTTCCTCCCTGAGAGCGAACTACATATTGAGCTTTATTAGCAAGATAATCAACAATCTTTCCCTTGCCCTCATCACCCCATTGTGTACCTACAATAATAACTGAAGACATAACATTTTACTCCATTGCAATATTTTTTAAACACATAGTGTCCATTATATAAAAAAATCATTACAATTTCAAGCATTAAAATTTAATAAAGTTTTTATTTACTTTTGTTTTAATTAAAATCTTATATTATTGTTTTCTGAGTATTACAATATGTTCATTACACATAGTTTCTGATTTTTTGCCGGCTACATTTGTTGGGGAGTTTAATGACGGCATTACTTTGTTAATTATATTTCTATCAATTGTATAAACATAATCCATATTATATTTATTAGCAATTTCCTGTATTATTTTATCTGTTTTTAAAAGTTCCCCTTTAACAGTTCTATTTGCAACCACCCAAAATTGATAGGATCCTTTTTTAGTTTTTTTGGAAATAGAAGATATTGCTTTTTCTAAATCTAAATAAAAGCTATATACATCTCCAGCACGCTCTAAATCAATATTTTTAATATACTTAAGTGATTTATTTAAAGTTTTACTTGGAATTGAAAATTCAAATCCATTTCTAAACTTAGCTCCTCCCATCAATGTTTTATCAAGCGTCATTATTTCTTTTTGAGAAAGTTCAAATAAATCTAACCATTGAAGAGATAATCTGCTATATTCCCCATAAGCAACCGTTGTTCTGCTGTCGCCATAAGGAGGAGATGTAATTACTAAATCAATAGATAAATCAGGAATATCAAATAAGTCTATAACATTATTATTAAATATTTTAACTTTTGAATTACTATTATTGTTTTTGCAAGCTTCAACAAAACTATGCATTTTTTTAATATTATTTTCTAAAATAGAAGTGAATTCTTTTAGTACATTTGGTATAAAATTTTCAACTTTTGCAGGAGGTATTCTAAACATTTTAAACTCTCCGTTTCTACGATTAGATACAAGCCGAACTAATTCACTAAATGCTACAAGTACAAAATTTCTTATATTTTCATTTTTGATTGTTAGAATATGGTTTTTAATCATTTGAAGCTGCAATATCACTCTCGGCTTAAACCAATAGCCAATATTTTTAAAATCAGGTACTTCAAAATTAATTTTATTTAATTTTATATATTCTCTAAGATATATTTGAGCATTATCTCCCCAACCATTTTTTGATGTAATGTCAAGACTTTTTTTACAATACTCATCTGCCCCTTCATAAAAATCTATATTTTTTTTATAATCATTATTAATGTCTTCTAAAAAAACTGAAATTTCTTTTTTAAGCTCATTTATATCAAGTTTATTTGTTTTTACTTTTGAAATAAGTATAGCAAGAGGATTAATATCATTTCCATACACTGTTTTAATATTAGCAAGCATACCTTCCACAAGAACTGTACCTGAACCAGAAAATGGGTCAAGTAAAGAATCAACCTTCATAATTTGCTTAACTATATTAATAATATTTCTGCTTATAGGGGATACCATTACAGCTGGATAGCTATGTATTGTATATTCTTTTGTATTTTCATTTTTAAAGTCCCAATAATTGTTAGGCAGCTTTTTAAGTATAGATATTAATTTTTTATCTGTTTCCAACTTATGAGCTATTGTTTTTTTGTTTCATAATTTTACTGTAATAGATTATTATTTTTTATATATAATTTATATATTTTAAATTGATAATAAATAAAATCAATAATAAAAAAGGCTCAAACTTTTAAGTTCAAGCCTTTTACATATAAATATTTTAATAATTATTTTTTTGTTTTTTTAGATTTACTTGATGTTTTATCACTTTTAGTTTTTTTGTTTTGCTTATTTAATTTAAACATAAAGTCAAATACCTCTTCTACCTGCTTTACAGGGTGGAAAATAAGAGAACTTTTCACTTTATCAGGTATTTCATCTAAATCTCTTTTATTTTCAAAAGGTATTATAATATGCTTAATAAAACCTAATCTCTTAGCAGCTATAGTCTTTTCTTTAAGCCCTCCAATAGGAAGCACTTTTCCATTGAGAGAAAGCTCGCCTGTCATAGCAGTATCATTTCTAA
>CAKVCJ010000210.1 GCA_934725655.1 uncultured Brachyspira sp. | reverse complement strand
CATAAACATATAGTGTCATTATATATATTTTTTTAGATATAAAATTTGAATACTTGCACTTTTTGCAACTTTTTGCGGCGGGAAAAAGTTGAATAAAATAAAAAACTTATATAACAAAATTTTTTAAGTTTGTGATTTGTTGGGACTAGCCCACCATGCGAAGTTGAAATAAATATAATTAAATATCTTATTTCTTAAATAACTCAAACAAAAATTTTAATGCTTTTATATTTTTGCTGTAAGGCGGATATTTAGTATTAAGCTCAAAATTATAATTCTTTTTTAATACTGTAGTTTTCTTCGTAAAGCATTCAAAACTATAATAACCATGATACTCCCCTATTCCGCTACTTGCCACTCCTCCAAAAGGAGCATTGTTGTTTAATATATGGCTTATAGTGTCATTTACAGATGCACCGCCAAAAGAAATATTGTTTAAAAAATATTCTACAAAATTATTATCATCAGAAAAAACATACATAGCCAAAGGGTGAGAACATATTCTATTTATAATATCTCTTGCCTCTTCTTTAGTGTTGTAATAAACTATAGGAAAAATGCTTCCAAATATCTCATCTCTCATCACATTATTTTCTAAACTGTTAGGCTCTAATAATGTAATTGCGAGAGATAATTTTTCATCATCATATTCACCGCCATATAATATTTTACCATCATTTAAATAGCTTTTTAATCTTTCATAATGGTTTTTATTAATAATTCTGTTTAATTTTCTCTCATCTTCAAATAATTTTATTTCTGTATTGAATGCATCTAAAAACTTATCTTTAATATTTTTGTTTACTAATAAATAATCAGGCGACACGCAAGTTTGCCCAGAGTTAATAAACTTTCCCCATATTATTCTCTTTAGAGCTTTATTAATATTTTTTATATTATCATCAACTATAACAGGAGATTTTCCCCCAAGTTCTAATGTAAGAGAAGTTAAAAAATTAGAAGCATTATTCATTATAATTTTTCCAACCCTCGGAGAGCCTGTAAAAAATATTTTGTCATATTCTATTTTTGTAGTCTCTTCTGCAGGAAAAGATTTATCTACAACAGCAATATATTTTTCATCAAATGTTTCTTTTACAGAAGAATATATTGCATCATAAACATTAGCTGTCAATTGAGAAGGAAGTATTATAGAAGTATTTCCTCCTGCAATAGAGCCTATAAGAGGAAGAAAAGTTAATTGCAAAGGATAATTCCAAGGAGATATTATAAGCGATACCCCATAAGGCTTATGCATTATAATTGTTTTAGAATCTATTGTGAGGAAATTTCTTTTAACTTTTTTATCTTTCATCCAAGTTTTTAATTTTTTTATAAAAAGATTTATCTCATCAATTATAATAAATAATTCAGTGCCAATAGCCTCAAACTCAAGTTTAGCCATATCCTTATTTAAAGCATTAATAAAATTAGCCTCATTTTTTATAATCATAGACTTTAATTTTTTTAGCTGCTCTATTCTAAAAGAATATTCTAACATATCACCGCTTTTAAAAAACTCTCTTTGTTTATTTCTTAACTCTTCTATATACATAAAAATAATATTCCTTAAAAATATATAATATACATTAAAAATTTTATATTTATCAAAATAAAGTTATATTTTAATTTTGATATCTGGGGCTTTGCCCCAGCCCCCAGTTCTTTTACGACCGAAGGAAGTGCCTGTGGTATTGATATAAAAGAACCAAAAGAACTGCATTTTTATAAAGTAATACTTAAGTATATTCAAAAATACAATATATTACTTGTAGTTTTTGTTGAGGAAAAAGAACAAAAATAAATTATAAAAAACATCAATTTCGTATATATCAAGCAAGCGATAAAGCCACTTCCATCATATTAGTAAAAGTTTTCTCTCTCTGCTCTGCTGTAGTAGCTTCTCCTGTAACCAAAGAATCTGATATAGTAACCATACAAAGAGCATTCACCCCCGCATAAGCTGCATTCATATATAAAGCAGCAGCTTCCATCTCTACAGCTAATACACCCATTTTTGCCCATTTAGGTGTGGCATTGTTATCTCCATAAAATACATCAGATGATACAATATTGCCTACATGATAATTTATTTTCATCTCATCAGCCTTATTAACAGCCTTTCTAAGTAAATCATAACTAGCAATAGGAGCATAAGTGCCGGGAAGTTCAAATTGTGAAGCATAATTAGAATCAGTACAAGCACCCATTCCTATAACCAAATCCCCAATATGAAGTTTATCAACTAAAGCCCCCGCAGTACCAATACGTATTAAATTCTTACAATCATAAAAATGTATAAGCTCATAAGAATAAATACTGCAAGAAGGCATACCCATACCAGTACCCTGAACAGAAACTCTCTTGCCTTTATATGTTCCAGTATAGCCAAACATATTTCTTACACTATTATATTGCTTTACATTTTCCAAAAAATTCTCAGCTATAAACTTAGCTCTTAGAGGGTCCCCCGGAAGAAGAATAGTTTCTGCTATGTCGCCTTTGTTTGCTGATATATGCGGTGTAGCCATAATTTGTAACTCCTTTTTTTATTATTATAAAAACTTCAATTTGTTAATCACTTCAAAGTTTCTCAACATCTATATCTGCCACAGAATTAAATACATAATTCGGCTTATAAGGAAACTCTTTTAGCATCTCCATTTTTGTAACTCCAGACAATACTAAACAAGTTTTCATTCCAGCACCAAGCCCCCCAAGTATATCAGTATCCATTCTGTCGCCTATCATCACAGTATTTTCACTATGTGCATTAATTTTATTTTTTGCAATAGACATCATAATAGGATTAGGCTTTCCAACTATATACGGCTTTTTTCCAGTGGCAGTTTCTATAGCCGCAAGTATAGGGCCTACCGCTGGTATAAGCTCCCCATTTGGAGCAGGGTCTGTTATGTCTGGATTACACCCTATAAACCTCGCACCTTTATTTATAAGCGAAACAGCCTTTTTAAGCATGTCAAAATTAAAAGCACTAGTCTTACCAACTACAACATAATCAGGATTAACATCATTTATACTATATCCTATATTATAAAGCTCGCTCACTAAACCTCCAGTGCCTATCACATAAGCACTTCCATTCTCTTGCTGAGTCTTTATAAACTTTGCCGTTGCCTGTGCTGCTGTAAAAAAATGACTCTCTTCCAAGCCGTCTATACCAAGAGATTCTAATTTTCTTTTTAAATCAATTGGCGTCTGCTCTGCATTATTAGTCAAAAATAAAAAAGATACATTTTTCTCTAAAAGCATATTAACAAAATCTTTAGCACCATCTATTAAATTATTTCCCCTGTATATTACACCGTCCATATCTGATATTATGCTAACCATATAATTTTACCTCTTTTATTGTTTTTTATATCATTTTTTATATAAAGTTTTTCCTTCTTTTATTGTCTCTAAAACTTCTATACTGTTCATATTTTTAGCATCTATTTTTAATGGGTCATCAGAAAGTATTACTAAATCCGCTAATTTACCCTCTTTTAAACTTCCCTTTATATCCTCTTCTCCATTTTGATAGGCAGCATTTATCGTAATAGCCTTAAAAGCATTTAGAGCATCTATTTTCTGATTTTCTCCAAGCAACACACCGTCTTTTGTAGTTCTATTTAAAGCACAGCTTATAGTCTCTATCATATTAGGTTTTATAACAGGTGTGTCTTGATGATATGTAAAAGGCAAATTATTTTCTAATGCAGTTTTGCTTGCACTTATTTGAGAAGCCCTATCCATTCCTAAATTTGCTATATGAGTATCTCCCCAATAATATATATGGGCAACAAATAAAGAAGGTATTATATTAAACTCGCTCATTCTTTTATATTCATTCTCTTTTACAATCTGGCTATGAACTAATACAGCCCTATAATTGTTTGTAGTGTTTCTCTCTGTCATAACTTCTGATATTGCATCAACATATTGCTCGGCAGCAGCATCTC
>CAKVCJ010000209.1 GCA_934725655.1 uncultured Brachyspira sp. | reverse complement strand
AAGTTATATAAATAGGATTTTTTATGGCTGAAGAATTAAAAATATCATACTTTGAAAAAAACCCAAGAACTTGTCCTATATGTAATAAAGAGTTCTATCATGAAATGCTTCTCACTGGGGGCGGAAGATTAATTGCGGGTAATTTAAGAGATGATTTAAGAAGAACTTATGAAAAGAGCAAGAAATATGGTGCAGTGTATCCTCTTATATATGTTGTAGCTGTTTGTCCGCATTGTTTATATGCTGCTTTTCAAGATGAGTTTAGTTTGGTTGATAATAAAAAAATTAATGAGGCTTTTAATAGTTATGAACAAAGGTCAAAATATGTACGCGAGTTTTTTGGAATAGATTTAGATTTTAAAAAGAACAGAGATTTAATTTCGGGAGCGGCTAGTTATTTTTTAGCATTAGACGGATATCGTTATCATACTAAAGATTCAGCCCCTACACTTAAAAAAGCATTATGTTCTTTAAGACTTAGCTGGACTTTAGAAGATTTGGCTAATGTTTATCCTAATGATAATTATGATAGATTAATACCATTCTTTCAATATAAAGCTAGTGAATTTTATACCGAAGCTATAGAATATATGCAAAATGGAAAGGAAAGTTTTGAGAAATTAAAAAGTTTTGGCCCTGATATAGATAATAATTTTGGATATGAAGGTATGCTTTATATGGGGGCTTTGCTTGGTATGGATGCTGCTAAATTTATTCCAGACCCTAATGTTAAAGCTAAAACATTGGTACAGGCTAAAAGAAAAATTAGTAAAATCTTTGGTTCTGGTAAAAGCAGCAAATCAAAACCTTCTGCATTGCTTGAAAAATTAAAAGAGTTGCATACTCGCATAAGTGAAGAATTAAATTACTTAAATGAAACTTATGGAATAAATGTGGATTAATTTATATAAATGAAAAAACTTAACTTATATTTATTAAAAGAATTTTTTGCTATGTTTGTAGGTTCGCTCATACTATTTGTTATATTAGTAACTATAGCGGATTTAAGCAGTAAATTATCTTACTATACAGAGCATCCTGAAAATATGAAATATTTCATTACATATCATGCAGCAAGGACGCCTCATAATTTATATTATCTATTTCCAATAGCCCTAATGTTTTCATCAACTTATGTTCTTGGAACTTTTGTAAAAAATAAAGAAATGTTAGCTGTACAAAATTCTGGTATAAGTTTGTTTAGATTTTCTTCGCCAATATTTATTTTAGTTATAGCATTATGTTTAGCTTTAATAGGATTTTGGCAATTTGTAGCTGCTCCTATGAATAAAATATCTTTCGAGGCAAATGATTTAGGAAGGGGAAATAAAAAAGGAGAATACACAGGGGCATTAAATATATTCGGAGCTAATGACTATATATATTTTATAGAAAATTTCAATTTTAATGATAATTATCTTACAAATACTGTTATTGTAAAATTAAAAAAAGATGGTGCTATAGAAATGAGAATATCTTCACCAAGTGTGAGATGGAATGATAGCGAAAAGAAATGGTATGTAGAAACAGGAATATTAGCAGAGTTTAATGATGAGAAAAATATATCTGTAAAAGAAATAACCAATTATCCGCTTGATGTTCTTGAAAGACCTGAGCATTTTATGAACAGACCTTTGTTAGATTCTATGAGCTTAACCGAAGAGCTGCATTGGATTAAACTAAGAAAAGAAGTAAATCTAAATACGAATGGATTGGAAACAGATTTTCATTATAGAATATCATATTGTTTCTCTGGATTTATAATCGTTTTACTTGCTTCACTATTCTCAAAATTTTCTACTCAGAGTGTATTGGTAGTTAGTTTAGTAATGGTTATAATGGTTGCTTTATTATATTATTCTATACTTATGATGTTTCGCTCTTTGGGAGATGGGGGAAATATGAACCCTTTTATAGCGGCTTGGATGCCTAATATTATTTTTGCGGGGCTTTGTTTCTTAGCATTTAAAAAATTCTATTAATTTGTTTTTATAGTTTTTTCTCCAAAATTAAAGCATTATATCTATTATTATAATATTTTTTTCTAATGCCTATAGATTGAAATCCATTTTTTGTATAAAACTCTTTTGCATTAATATTATTTTCATGCAAATCTAATTTTATACTTTCTACATTATTTTTTTCAGCATCATCAAATAAATATGATAACAATTTCTTGCCGTAGCCTTTATTATTGGGATATGTTGATATAAATAAAATATCAATCTCTGGAGAAAGCAAAAAATATATGATAAAGCCTACTATTTTCTCATTATCTTTTATTATAACTACTTTATGATTCTTATCTTCTATATATTCTTTTATATAATTTTTAGATAAAGTAATATATTCACTTTTTGACGATATTAAAAAAATAGATTCTATTATATTATCGTCGATGTTATTTATAAGCTCTATCATACTAAAAAATGCTTATTATAATTTTGAATTTATCTCATCGAATAATTCTTTCTTTTTTGCTTTCACATATTCAACTATATCTTTAAGCTTAACGTCAACACCCTCTGCGTCTCTTCTTAACTTAAACTCAACAACTCCGCGTTCAAGAGATTTTTTACCTACTATTATTCTCATAGGAATGCCTATTAAATCGCAGTCATTAAGCTTAACTCCAAGCCTTTCTTTTCTGTCGTCAAACATAGTCTCAACACCAACAGAACTTAAAGCATTATATATCTCTTCTGCTTTTTTGAATGACTCTTCAGTTTCTTTGTCAATAGCAATCACTATAGCCTCATAAGGCGCAACACTTATAGGAAATATTATACCCTTATCATCATAATTCTGTTCTATCACAGAAGCTAAAGCCCTATTAACCCCAATTCCGTAACAACCCATTATAGGCGTAACTGCTTTGTTGTTTTCATCCAATACAGTAAAATTAAATGCCTGAGTATATTTATCTCCAAGCTTAAATATATGTCCAAGCTCTAAACCTTTTTTCTGATACAGCTTCTCTCCGCATTCAGGACATCTATCGCCCTCTTTTGCAGCTCTAAAATCTCCCCACACATCTATATTAAAATCTCTATTGATATTAACATTTTTTATATGCGTATCATCTTTATTTCCGCCTACTATCGCATCGGCTACTGTTTTTATAGAATTATCTGCAAATATTCTTATCTTTTTCTTTAAGCCAATCGGTGAAGCAAAACCAATTCTCGCTCCTGTAACCTCTTTTACAATATCCTCATCAGCAAGCTTAATATCAAGTCCTCCCAAAGCATTAGAAAGTTTTGTCTCATTTATTTCTAAATCGCCCCTAATAACAACCAAAATAACTTCATCTGTTTCTGTTTGATATATCATACTTTTTATAAAATTATTAGAAGTAGTATTAAAGAATTTTTCCAAATCATTAATAGTTCTTATGTCTGGAGTATAAACTTCTTCGAGAGCTTTGTCAGTGTAAGAGTTAGCTGCCTCCTCTTCTTTAACATTGGCCTTTTCAACATTAGCCCTATAATTACATTTTGAACAGAAAATAATGGTCTCTTCCCCTACTTCACTGAGTACCATAAACTCTTCGCTTCCTTCTCCGCCCATTGCACCGCTGTCTGCTTTTACGCTTACAGTATCAAGCCCCATTCTCTTAAATATTTTTGTATAGGCATGGCTCATATCATTATAAGTCTTGTCAAGAGATTCTTTAGTGATATGAAATGAATAAGCATCTTTCATTGTAAACTCTTTAGAGCGAATCACCCCAAATCTCGGACGAATCTCATCTCTAAACTTTGTATGTATTTGATATAATGTAACAGGCAAATCTTTATAAGACTGTATTTCATTTTGAGCTGTAATAGTGAAAGCTTCTTCATGAGTAGGCCCCATAGCCATATCAACATCATTTCTATCTTTTAGTCTGAATAATTCTTTTTTAAATCTCTCCCATCTTCCAGAAGGAGTTAATAATTCTTTTGAAACAAGTATAGGCATTATGC
>CAKVCJ010000208.1 GCA_934725655.1 uncultured Brachyspira sp. | reverse complement strand
TCTTCTGGTTCTTGAGGCGGGGTTGGAACGGGTGTTGACTCTGGGTATTCAGGCATCTCATTTGGAAACTCTGTTGGAGGCGGTATATAAGTCGAACTTAATAAATTTATCTTTTTACATGACACTATTAATATTAAACACACAACTAATGCCGCTTTTATTCTCATAGCTCAACTCAAAAATAAAAATTACATAGTGCTGATAGTATACAATATTAATATTATTTTTCAAATCATTTTAGCTATAATTTTATATAAAAAAATAAAATAATTTAAAAAATGCTTAATACAATATGTATGCCTCCCATGCAGTAATTTTCTAACATCTTATATTTTACTTAAAATGTAACGCAAAAGTTTTAGTTTACATAAGAAAATTATAGTTTATAATGATTAACAATAATTTTTAATAATTGTATGGAAGATAATAATGATAAAAAAACTACTAATACTATATATCCTCATAATAAACATATCATACGCACTTACAGATAATGAAAATAAAATGATTAATGCCGTAAAAACAGGAGATATAAAAACTATACAAAATATGCTAAGCCAAAATGTTAATCCAAATATAAAAGATGAAAGAGGATTTTATTTGATACATATAGCAGCAGAAAATAACCAAGTCAATTCTATAAAAGCATTAAAGAACTCTCCATATTTAGATTTAAATAAATTATTAGATAAAAATACAAAAATCATTAAAAGCAATGAAATAATAGATGCATCATATTTCTCTGCTATGGATATTGCCGCAATATACAATAATTTTGAAACATTAAAACTATTAATAGATTATGGAGCTAATATTAATTTTAAGATGATAGAAAAACCAAGAAGCGAATTTGTAGCTTCAAGATATTCTAACTCAAAGATATTAAAAGCATATTTAGATAAAAACATATATTTACTTATGAATAGTGAAGATGTTATATCAATAATGAAAGCAGCTATTTTTGGGGATAACGTAGAAAATATAAATTATTTAGTGAGAGTGCTTGGCATAGACGTAGACACTAAAGATACAAACACAATGCTTCATTATGCTTCTGGTGTTGGAGCTATAGAATCTATGAGGACGCTTATTTCTCTTGGTGCTAATGTAGATAATACTAATTCATATTTTCAAACGAGTTTGCATTATATTTTAGATATTAATGCAAATAAAAAAACAGAAAGCGTAAAAATACTTTTAGAAAATAATGCCAATTTTAATTTGCAAGAAACCAACGGAAACACTGCATTACATTTGTCATTAATTAATTCAAGCAAATCTCAAGAATACAGCAAAGTAATAGATATGCTATTAGAAAAAAACGCCAATGTTAATATCACAAATAATAAAAATGAAACAGCATTAAATATAGCAGTAAAAAATAATGATTATAATAATTCCATAAAACTTATAAACAAAGGCTCTGACGTAAACCATATAGATAAATATTATAGCCCTCTTCATACAGCAATAAAAAATAATAATACAGAATTAGTAAAAGCTATAATAGACAATGGTGCTAATATAAGTTTAAGAGATAAAGAAAAAAATTACACTCCATTAAATATGGCAATAGAAGTCGGAAACTTTGATATATGCAAACTTCTTGTAAAAAACGGTGCGGCAGTGGATAATATTTCAATAGAATTAGCAAAAAAGTCTAAAAATGAAAACATAAGAAACTTCTTTGAAAGCAGCCGTATGAATTAATTAATAATTTTTTCTATATCAGATAAAGTAACTTCACTCTCTTCAGCAGTGTCCATATTCTTTAACTTAAACTTATTATTTTTTAATTCTTCTTCGCCTACTATCAAAGCATATTTAGCATTTCTTTTATTAGCAGATTTAAACTGATTTTTAATAGATTTAATATTATAATCAAAATCGCAAGAAATATTTTTAGCTCTAAGAATCTGCATAATATTTAATACTTCATTTTGAGTCTCTTTAAAAGCTATAACAAAAACATCTAATCTGTCATTAATGATATTGTTATTGTTTTCAAGCACTATAAGAAGCCTCTCAAGCCCCATAGCACTGCCGACAGCAGGAACATCTTTATTAGAATTAAAAAGCCCTATCAAGTTGTCGTATCTTCCGCCTCCAAGTATAGCACTCTGGGACCCCAAAGCATTAGTCTGCACTTCAAAAGCTGTTTTAGTATAATAATCAAGACCGCGTACAAGCATATTGTCTATAGTGAAGTTCTGATTAATTTTTGTAAGCTCATTACATAAAGAATCAAAATGCTCCTTACATTCATCGCATACATAATCATAAAACTTTGGTATATCTTTTAATATCTCTTTGCACTTTTCATTTTTACAATCTAATATTCTTAAAATATTATTTTCGTATCTATTTTGGCAGGTTTCACAAAGCTCAGTTTTCCTCTCTCCAATAGCTTCTCTAAGAGCCTTATTATAATTAGGCTTGCAATTACTGCATCCAACGGTATTAATGAGCAAATTAACATTATCTATGCCGAATTCTTTTAATATGTTAATATTTAAAGCTATAACTTCAGCATCTATTATAGGAGAAGTACCGCCAATACATTCTATTCCAAATTGATTAAACTCTCTATACCTACCCTTTTGAGGTCTCTCAGCCCTATACATAGTGCCCAAATAAAAAAGTTTGTTAATAGCATATTCATTTTGCAAAGAATTCTCAACATAAGCACGTGCCACGGAAGCAGTACCCTCAGGCCTTAAAGTGAGAGAACGCCCTCCCCTATCTTCAAAAGTAAACATCTCCTTACCAACTATATCAGTACCCTCTCCAATACCTCTAGTAAAAAGGTCTGTATATTCAAATAAAGGAGTTCTTATCCTTTTATAACCATATAATCTTACTATCTCTTTTATTTTATTTTCTATAAACTCTAACCTCTCGGAAGAATCATAAAAAAAGTCGTTTGTACCTCTCGGTTTTTTTATATTAAGCATCATATCTCCACAATTATTAATATTAAAAAATGCCTAATATTAGCTATTGATTATTCATATTATTAACCAATTTACCCTCTTTTACTTCCACATAAAGCAAATTATAATACCCCTTAGTTATCTTTACTTTATTATTATACATCTTATCAGCTATATAAATCTGTACATCATATTCACCTTCAGGCAAATCAATTGTAAAATTATTATTATTAGAAATATTATATTCTTTTCCGGCAATATTTATTCTAATAGTGTCATAAGTATTAACTTTATCCACAAGTATATTTAAAGTATATGTCTCTACATTGGAGAAAGTTTCTATGGCATTATTAGTCATGATTTCATTAGTAATAAAATCATTAGTAACAATATTATTAGTATTTATCATCTCATTAGTAACTACAGTATTTGTAAATATATCATCAGTAATAATATCATTAGTTACAGTTTCATTAGTGTCAATATAGAATTTTTCAGTAAATATTTTTTCTAAAATTTCTCTCTCTTCTATAAGTCTTCTTCTATTATCACCAGGGTCAGGTACTCTGCTTGCAGGAGGATATTCTTCAAATGAAGGAGAAACCTGTACGCCATATGTAGGCAATACTTTATCTTCTGGTATAATAGGCACTGAATCGCTAACTAAAGTATATATATTCATACCATTTTGTGTCCATTGATAAGTATTTGGTTTTACATCTTTAGGAGCTGGTATTTTAGCTAGCATTTCTGGTATACTTTTATAAGTAGCTGTAGCATAGTCATATATTATAGCCACAGGATATACTTGAGTTTCTTCAAGTGAAACTAATCTATTATAATATGTATTATATGTTTCTTTATCAAGATAATTTAAATACAATGCCCAATATACTGCAGTAGGATAATCAGGATCGAATGGGCTTGTATTTGCTATATAATAATTAAATATTCTAGCAGGTAATTCTTTGTCTCCCGGTATAGTTGCAAGAAGTCCGCCTAAATATAACATAGCTCTAGTATTAAAATTAAATA
>CAKVCJ010000207.1 GCA_934725655.1 uncultured Brachyspira sp. | reverse complement strand
TCCAATAAATAAATATTATGCTTTTCTATTAATTTTTTAGCATTCTCAAAAAGCAGCTCTTGGTCTATTACTTTAACTTCATCTTTTTTAACAGGTTTAACTTTTTTCTTTTTAGCATCTCTGCCGTATTCTTTTTGCCTCTGCGGTCTTCTGTTGTTTTTTTCACTCATAATACTACTAAATGTTAACAAAAAAAGAGAGTTAGTTTTTCCCTTTTGGGAGATAAAACCAACACTCTTTTATTAAAGTCCTATTGATTATAAAACTAATTCTATATCAATAAATATTTTTGTCAAGCATTTTTAATTATGAAGCATACATTAAAGATGAGATAAATACTCAGTAACCCTTACAGCAGCCACAGCCCCCTCACCCACAGCATTAGCAACTTGTCTTACAGGCTTAAATACAGAATCACCGCAAGCAAAAACTCCGTCTATATTAGTAGCCATAGTAGACATATCAACTATAATATGCCCAGTTTCCTTCATAGCAATGCCTGTATCTTTTAATATGCCAGTAGCAGGCTCTTGTCCCACAAATACAAATACTCCATCAACAGCCTGTTCATGTATAGAATTGTCTAATACATTTTTGATTTTTATATTAGTAACCTTTCCGTCTCCGCAAATCTCATCTATCACACTGTCTAATACATATTCTACTTTGCCAGTATTAGTTAAATGTTCTATATTGATAGCATCAGCTCTAAACTCTTTTCTTCTATGTACTAAATATATCTTATTAACAAATCTTGTAAGGAAATAAGCCTCATCAAAAGCACTGTTTCCGCCTCCAACTACAGCAACAGTTTTGTTTCTGTAAAAAGCACCGTCACAAGTAGCACAATATGAAACACCCCTTCCAGCAAAATCTTCTTCGCCTTTAGTGCCTAATTTCTTTGAAAATCCTCCCATAGCAAGTATGATTGTCTTTGTCTGATAAGTTTTACCGTCTGCAGTATATATTGTTTTTACTTTATCTTTAATATTTTCTATTTTTGTTACATCATCATAAACTATAGGATTTTTAGAAAATTTCTCAGCATGCCTTTGCATTCTGTCAACAAGTTCAAAAGAAGTCATCTCCTCTGGAAAACCTAAGTAATTTTCAACTGTATCCGTACTCATCATCTGTCCGCCAATCCCTTTCTTCTCTATAAGCAAAGAATTAGTTAAAGCTCTTCCCAAATAAAGCAAAGCTGAAAGTCCAGCAGGCCCGCCGCCTATAACAATAGAATCATATATATTATTTGACATATATCGAAACTCCTTTTTTATTAGTAATAATTATTATATAGCATTTTTTTAAATTAGTCAAACATTTTGTTATAGTATTATAACTTTTTATAGCTTTTTGAAATGCTTATTGATATAGGCTATGATTTCGCTTGTATTTGCTATTTCCCTAGATGAATTGCCAACCCTAATAAAGAATTTTTCTTCTTTAAGGCCTTGTTTATTCGTAATTCTACTATATACAGGCTCTCTGCTTTTACTTATATAAATAATACAAATATCCTTTCCTTCCTCTTCAACAAAATCTATTCTAATATTCTCAGCAGAAAAAGCATTGCCGTAATAGGTTTCAACCAAAGTTCTAAGATGAAGCTCAAAAAAATCTTTATTGGGCTGTTTTAGAGTAGAATAATCATGCTCAAGTCCAATAATTTCTCCGTCATTAGTAATACCGATGAAAAGTCTTCCGCCCTCTGTATTAGCAAACGCTGCAATAGATTTCATTATCACTTCTTCAAGAGATTTATTTATTTTTTCTGTATTGCTGTCATATCTTAAAGTTGATTTAAACTCTATATTTGTACTTTCACCTTCTTTGATGATGTTTTTAATATTCATGTGATTGTTTCTCAAATCTTCTATTATCTTTACATAATGAGCAGAAAACATCACTATTAATCCTAATGTAAGAAGTACAAAAACAACAAAGAAAAGTACAATAGGAACTTGTATTTTATTTATCAAAGATTTCTCTGGAATGATAATACCTATTTCAACATTATTTTCAGATACACTAAAATTCCCTTTATATCCCCAATAATGCTTATTATTATAAACTACTTTGGCTATATCTTCATTTTCATCTTTTTGAAACTCATAATTAAGCATATCTGCTATTTCAACAAAGTCCATAGGGTTTTCATTGGTATTGGACAAAGATACAGGGAAAATTATTCTGCTGTTTCCTGTAACTAAATAAGCATATATATTATTCATATTTTTAATATCTATATTATCAAACTTTACATTAAATTGAGAAATATATTCAAAAGCAACATTTTCGCTTGCAATATAAATTAAATGTATATAAGGCTTGCCGTCTTTTACATAAAAAGAGTCTATACTAAGCTGCTCCATTTGTATTGCAGAGTATTTTTGCATATTATTAGCGGCAATAGTACCCTGAACCTTATAGCCATTGCCCGATTTCGTAATAGACATATAACTGTCTCCAAACTGCATAGCTGCTTTTTCTATAAAAGTATGCTTTGGAAAAAAATTAGTTATTAAAACCTTATAAACATCAGGAGCCTGATTAATTATATCAAATATAGGCGTCATCTGCATAGAAAAATAGTAGGTAGGATAATATATTTTTGAATATTCCTCTACTACGCTGTTTTTTACATCTTGAAAAAGAGACTTAAAAAGAAACTTTACAGGTACAGGACTGCGCATTTGAAAATATACAAACCCTGCCGCAGATAAAAACAGAAATACTAACAGCACATCCTTAAGTATCTTATTACGCAGCTCAGATTTCGAGATAAATCTCCCAGATATTATTTTCATGCCATATCCATAGTACCTATTTTTTTTATTATTACACTATAATAACATAATATAATTATAATATCAACATATAAAATATCAACATATAAAAAAATAATAAAAAAGTCAATACATAAATATTGGTAATTATATACTAAATACACCCAATTTGTTAATCTAATGAATATAAATTACATCATATCATAACAAGGGGCTTAAGCCCCTTGTTTAATATTTAGTAAATGGGTTTATTTTATATATAGATACCTAAATATTATAATATTTTTTTATGGTGTAGCTTTTACAACTTTTACAAAGTTATAATTAATATTCTGATTTACGAAAGTTCTATCAGGGTCGTAATTGTAGAAACTTATACCCTCATCATTATTAAACAATATATCTGCTCTATAATTAGTATTTTTAGTGTTAGCAGTATCTGTTGTTGGTTCATCGGTTCTTAATATAATAAGCTCATCATATCCAGCGTTTTGGAATTTTTCAGATTTTTTCATAGCTATGCGGGCAGTACCTCCTGTGGTTTCGTTTCCTTTAATTTCTGTATAAATTCCTGCTATTGTATAATTTCCTAATAATGAAGAATTAGCAGTTTTTGTAGTAGCATCAGGATATATTCTTACTATGCAAACACCTCTAAATTTTTTAGAAATTGTGTCTTTAGATCCTTCTTTTTTTAAAAGATTCAAATTTGTATCAAAAGTATAAGTTTCTGTAGTAGTATCTGGCGGATTGGGATTGCTATTTTTAGACAATTCAAACTTAGGGCTTTTATCAGTATTTAGTATCATATTAGAATAAGCTTTAAGCATTTTATCGGTATCTGATATTTTATATTGGTTTGTTATAATAGTTCCATTATCTCCAAGTATCAAAACATCATAATAACCATATCCTGAATTAGAACCGCTGCCTGTATTGCCTCCGTCTGTATTACCGCTGTTTGTATTGCTGCTGCCTGTATTACTATTTGTTATTTTATCATCAACTATAGGGGGAGAAGATAACATACTTCTCGGATTTTGTTTGCAGGACAAAGACATAATTAAAAAGAACAAAACTAAAAATAATATTTTCATAATATGCCCCCAAATTATTAGTATATATATTATTATAATCATATTAAAAAATATTTCAATCAAAAATAACAATTTAATAGTAAAAAA
>CAKVCJ010000206.1 GCA_934725655.1 uncultured Brachyspira sp. | reverse complement strand
AAAGTTGAAAAACAATTGGAAATTATATATAATTTAGCAAAAAAGGAGCTTTTTTAGTTATCTGGGCCAGCCCCTTACTATTAATTATTAGAGCTTAAAAAGATAAAGAGACGGTAAAACACCGTCTCTTTTTTTAAACAATAAATTATTTAAAAGAAATCTAAAAATGCCTTATCCTTAATATTATTATCATCCTTTAATTCCCCTATATCATATAAATATCTAGTTACAGCTAAAGAAAAACCGCCTTTTATAGGAGTTTTAGGATAAAGAATTATTAGCGGGGTTCTTTTTTGAATAGACATCATTACTTTTTCTTCATCAAATAATATTGGCCCAAGTAAATTAAGCTCTATATTAAGTTCAAATTTATCAACAACCTTTTTTATCTCTTTATATAAATTAATAGCCCAATCTATATTTTTTACTTTGTTTACAACTAAATAAATCTTTTCTGTAATTTTATTAGAACATATCATTTTTATAAGTCTATACAAATCCGTAAGAGAAGTTATTTCAGGATTAGCAACCAATATTATATCATCAGAAATATCATAAAACTTTATCATAGACTGCGTTATTCCTGCAGCATAATCTATAATAACATAATCATATTCATCAGACAAAGTCTTTAAATCATTAGCAAGTTTCGATAAATAAAAATCGCTTTCAAATTGAAGAAGTTTTTGTATATTAACTCCCGCACTAATAACATCAATATCAAAAGGACTATTTAATATACAATCTTTTAAAGTTATATCTCCTTCAAAATATTGCTGTAATTTGGATTGCGGCTTCACCTGCAGCAAGATAAAAACATTAGAACAATTAATATCTATATCGAAAACAAGTACCTTATAACCTTTGGAAACTAATTCACTAGCAAAATTGACAGAACATAAAGTTTTTCCAGCTCCGCCTTTCCCACTAGAAAAAGATATTATTCTCGCCATATATTACTTCTCCGTATATAATTTTAACAAATGAGCAACCTTAACCCTTACATCTTCATCCCAATCTAATATATGTTCTTTTAATACTTCTATAACAGCCTTCTTGTCAGCGATGGATACTTGTTTAGCCAATTCATCAAGAGCTTCTAACCTCTTCTCTACACTATCACTTTTTAAACGCAAAAAAATCTCTCTCATAATATAAAAATTATATCCTAAAATATAAATTTATCTTAAAAATTATACATTATAATCTAAAATTGTCAAAACAACTGTATTCTTAACATATATATTAATAATTATATTTATTAAAAAAAGAAAAATCTTATAAATATATATTATTTTATTAATGATATTAATTTTAATAGAAATGAGTTTAAAAATAATGTATAATAATAACTATAAAATTATAAAAAAGGAGATTTATCTAATAATGTTAGAAGAATTAAAAAAAATAGTATTTGAAGAAAATCTTGAGCTCGTAAGAAAAAAATTAGTTATATATACATGGGGAAATGTAAGCGGTTTAGATAGAGAAAGTAAAACATTTGCAATTAAGCCAAGCGGTGTTGATTATGATATAATGAAAGCAGAAGATATGGTTATTTTAGATTTAGACGGTAACAAAATAGAAGGTAAATATAAACCATCATCAGATACTGCTACACATATAGAATTATATAAAGCTTTTCCAGAAATAGGAGGCATAGTGCATACACATTCTAGTTATGCTACAAGCTGGGCACAAGCAAGAAAAGATATACCTGCTTTTGGAACAACACATGCTGATTATTTTTACGGAGCTATACCATGTGCAAGACCTTTAACAAAAGATGAAATTGAAGGTGAATACGAAAAAAATACTGGGCTTGTTATTATAGAAACGCTTAAAAAGAGAAATATAAACCCTATGGACATACCAGGTATTATAATAGCTTCACATGGCCCTTTTGCTTGGGGAAAAGATGCTAAAGAGGCTGTTCATAATGCTGTTGTAATGGAAGAACTTGCTAAAATGGCTTATAGAACAATACAAATAAATCCAGAAATAAAATCAGTAGAACAGTATCTGCTTAATAAGCACTATTTTAGAAAACATGGCGCTAATGCCTATTATGGACAAAATTAAGATTGTTTGTAAATTATATTAAAAATATTTCTTAATAATATTTTAGTGTTTGACTTTTTTAAATTATATAATACTATTGCAAAAATGAATAATGTAGAAAACTTTATAAATAAATTAAATGATAATAATCAATATACTTTCACCTTAGAAATATCTCCGCAGGCAAAATATGATTTAACTTATATAGAAGAGAAAATAAATAATTCTCAAATACAAAATTATATAGATGCCTTTGTAGTAACCGATTCACCTTTTGCTAATTTAAAAATATCATCAATATTGGCCGCAATACAGCTGCAGCAAAAATTAAATAATAATAAACCGTTTATTGCAACCCAAACAATGCGTGACAAAAACTCTATAGCATTGCAAAATGATTTAATAGGAGCTAATTATTTTGATATAAGAATGATACTCGCAGTTACTGGAGATGCTGTATCTAATGGAAATCAAAAACAAGCTAAAGGAGTATTTGAAGGTAATTCTTCTTTACTAATAGATATAATAAAAAATTTAAATAAATCAAAAAGCTTAGGAGATTTTGCTCTCAAAGAGACATTAAAGCCAATATATCCTTTTTGCGTAATAAACAGCTATGCTAAAAACGATGACAGCTTAAAGGTAAGACTCGCCAAAAAGGCTAATTCTGGAGTTAAGGCAATATTTACTCAGCCGATATATGAAGTTAATAGATTAGAGTTTTTATTAAAAAGTATTGATGAATTGCCGTTAAAAGAAAAGCCTATATTAGTGCCTGGATTTTTTCCTGTCTTGACTTATAAAACTGCATATTTTATATATTATAAATTATCAGGCTCATATATACCTGAAACTTGGCTAAACAAATTAAAAGAGGCAAGCGATAAATCAGCAGAAGAAGAGAGAAAAACAGCAATAGAATTATCAACAAAGCTTTTTAATGATATGCTCAAGATACATAAAAAGATGCATATAATGAGCCTAAACAACTATGAGTTTGTAGTAGATTTACTTAAGAATATTTAGAATAAATTAATATTATAAATTTATTTTTTAAAGCAAAAAGACTGCATTTAATAAAGTATAGCTTTTTACGTGTAACAAAATATAGATATTATTTTATATATTCCAAAAATCTAAAACACTCGCACTTTCGCGAAGCGTACCCGAAGGGTAAAAACTTTGACGAAGTCCGCACCGCGAGCTGCGGGAAAAAGAACAATAAAATTTTTATGTTTTTTTGTTTGTGGCGGCTTTGCCCCCACGCCCCCACTTCTTTTGCGACCAAAGGGAGTCCTTCAGGGCGACCAAAGGGAGTCCTTCAGGGCGACCAAAGGGAGTGCCATTGGGCGTGCCACAAAGAAGCAAAAAGGCTATATTTTTAGTTTAAATATATATTTATATTTTATACCATTATAAATTATAATTCTATTCACAAATAATTAAAAAATTATAATATATATTAAATAAAATTAATTAGCAAAATAATAAGACTCCTCGCAAAACGACACTATTGCACAAGTGCTAAGTTCAGGTTCTATCATATAGCTTTCTGTGAGTGTTATATTAAACTCTTCTGGTTTTAATTGATTAAATATTATTCTATTGCCATACATATTAGTAAGCGCCTTATAACCAAAAGAATATCTGCATCCCACATGTTTCCTTTTACCAATATTTTTTAAGTTAAGTAAATTGTCCATATGGCTTTGAAGTATATCAACATAATTCTCTATAATATGAGTGCCTAATGCATTATAAAAATAATACTCTTTATATTCATCATTATCATACAATTTTTTTAAGAATTCATGAAACTTCTCTCCAAGACTCACAAGCGTAAAACCAATAGTATCTTCATCTCTGTCAAAAAAATCAACTATAGAATTATAAGGCTCTTTCTCCATACGCTCTA
>CAKVCJ010000205.1 GCA_934725655.1 uncultured Brachyspira sp. | reverse complement strand
CGATGGTACTGTAAGGGTAGCTTTACGGGAGAGTAGAACGTTGCCGGGTATATATTATATATTTTTATCCCAATAGCTTTTCTATTGGGATTTTTTATTTTTAAACTTTTTTATATTAATTATTATAAATGAATAACAAACAAAAAATTACAAAAACTATTAAAATTATAGCATATATTTTTTCTTATATGATGGTGACTGTTGTGGCTTTTAATTATGGTTATATGTTTTATGCTGTGAAATTTGACGGTGCTTCTGCTTCACCTAATATTTCTTTTATTTTAGCACTGCCTTTTATAATGGCAATATTATTATGTGTTATTATTATAAAAATTATAAATAAAAAAATGAAAGATTAATATAATTCTAATTTTTATAAGATAATCTTAATTTCTTTAACTTTTCATATATTATTTGCAGTTTTATAATTCTTATACTTTTTTATATAAAATGTAAAAAAAATTAAAACTAATTTTTGACAAATTATATATGTTTCAGTATAATAGCATGTATATGTTTATTAAAAGTAATAAAAAATATTTTATGCTTTTTTCTATTTTCCGATAATAATTTTATAATAAATATTAATTTATGGGGGGATTTAATTGTCTACTAATAAAGGTTACGAAAAATATAAAAAAATTGATGTTAGTACAGCATCTCAAAACAGACTTGTTATTATGCTTTATGACGGTGCTATCAAGTTTCTTGAGAATGCTTGCAATGCTATGGATAAAAAACATGGCACAGAAGAGGCTCATAATAATATAATGAAAGCCCAAGAAATTATATATGAACTTCTTTCTTCTTTAAACTATGACGCTAAAGAAATAGCTGAAAGATTAGCTTCTATTTATACTTATATGAATCAAAGATTAACAGAAGCAAATATTTCTAAAACTAAACCTCCTATATTAGAGGTAATAAAATATCTTAAAGAATTGAAAACGGCTTGGGAAGGTGTGGAACAAAAGTTGTCTTCCCATACACCAAATGTTGCAAAAGAAGCAAATGATTCTGTTTCTTCAAATAAGTCTACTCCTGCGGATAATAAGAGTTATGATAAGAATTTTATGAAAAAAGATGATAAAGCTATTACATCAAAATTAAATATTACGGGTTGATAATGAAAAAAATTTGTTTTTATATTTTTATATTTATTATTGCTATATCTTGTGGTGATAAAACTAAAGAAACTACTGAACAGTATCAGATGAGAATGAAGAATGCTGAGATATTAAAATATTATAATATACAAGAAGTAACTGCTCCAAGAGTTGTAGAAGACGGAATATTATTTACTTTCGCTGAAAATTATGATTCGGTTGAGGTGGCAGGAGATTTTAATAATTGGGAAGACAGTATTCCATTAATTAAAAATGCATATGGTATATTTTACTATTTGTGTCAAACCCCATTAAAGGCTGGTAAATATTTATATAGATATAGAGTTAATGGTGTGTGGATTAATGACCCTATAAATCAGAATATAGAATATGATAATAATAATCAAGAAGTAAGCTATTTTGTATTAGATACTGATATTGGTTTTTATGAACAAAATCCTATATATAATTCTGACGGCACTGTGACATTTTTCTATAGTAATGATACGGCATTAGAGGTTATGTTTACATCTGATAAATTGGGATTTGATAGCTTAAGATACCCTATGACTTATTCTAATAATTTATGGACTATTACTTTAAGAGCAGAACAAGGTCCTTACTACTATAACTTTGTAGTTGATAGAATATGGGAAATAGACCCTCTTAATTTAAATGTTTATAAAGGAAATGATGGAAGACTTCACTCATTTACTACTATAAATTATAATAATACAAATTTAATAAAATAATTATTAAGAGATATAAAAGTTAAAGGCTCATATTATAATATAATACGAGCCTTTTTACTATTTTTTACTCTTCGCCATAATATTCAATAGCTTCTATATATTGATTTTTTAAGTCATTATTCGTTATGCTATTAGTAAAACTTTTTAAATAGTTTATTCCTTCTTCTTTATTTCCTATAATTATTTTATAAATTCCATTAAAATATATAGCTTCATATACTTTTTGAGAATTACTATAATTGTTTAATACTTCATTAAAATATTTAATACCTTCATCAAATTGTTCATTGTAAAAGAAAAGTGTTCCTATATCTACTAAATATGTTGGTATATCTTCTTTTTTTATTTTGTTTTCTTTTATTAATATATCATACATCTCTGCTGCTTCTTTATAATACTCAGAATCTATATATATTTTTAATTTTTCCACTGTTGGATTATCATTTGCAAACTCTTTATTAATGTTTTCTTTTTTTTCTTCTATATTTTTTATCTCTTCAAGCAAATCATTTGTATCAATATAGCCTAATATCTTTTTTATAATAAAGCCATTTGTATTTATAAATATTGCAGTAGGGAAAGCAGCAATATTATATTTGTTTGTTAGAAGTTTTATATTTTCATTATTATCTTCAGCATTAATTTTTAAAGGTACAAAATTATAGTTAATGTTAGAAGCTATGTCCTTATCCAAATAAATATTCGTCTCCATTATTTTACAAATTGTGCACCAATCAGTGTAAAAATCTATCATTACAGCTTTATTTTCTTTTATTGCTTTTTCTAATGCTGTATTATAATTCGTTTCCCATTTTATTAACTCTGTAGATGATTTATTATTACAAGATAATAATAATATAGTAAATGCTATAATAAAAATATTTTTCATTTAGTATCCTAATTAATTTTTTATTCAATATAAAAAAACAGCCATCATATATAAAATATAATGACTGTTATTAGTTTTATATAAACTTAATTATTAATATTTAGTTTCATAAGGAAGAAGAGCAATATTTCTAGCTCTTTTTATAGCTTTAGTAACTAATCTTTGATGTTTAGAGCAGGTACCATTTAAACGTTTAGGTATAATTTTTCCGCTTTCTTTAACATATTTTTTTAATAATTTTATATCTTTATAATCTAATACATCAATATTATTTTTGCAGAAATAACATATTTTCTTTTTAAAGAATTTTTTTCTGCTAGCCATATCTTTATCATTAGTTTCTTTATTAAAATGCTGTTTTTTATCAGCTTTTACTTTATTTTCTTCTTCATTATTAGAAGTATTTTCTATATTTTCTGTGTTTTCTAATTCCATTGTTTTATCTCCTCAAATATTTAATTAAAATGGCACTTCATCATCGTCAGAAAAACTACCTATATCAATACCATCAGACATACCGCCTCCAACAGAAGCAGAAGGAGTATAAGTAGTATCCATTCCTCCAGACTGACTATTAGTTCCAAGCATTTGCATGCTATTGACTATTATTCTAATTCTTGATTTTGTAGTATTTGTATCTTTATCCTGCCATCTATCCTGTCTTAAAGAGCCGTTAATTGCTATTTGTTTGCCTTTGGTTAAATATTTGCTTATAGTTTCTGCAGTTTTACCAAAAGCTACTACATCAAAATAGTTAACCTCATTAGCATTTTTAGTGCTTACATAATAATTATTTGCTATAGAAAACTCTACAACCGCACTTCCGCTTGGCAAATATTTTAGCATAGGATCAGCAGTAAGTCTTCCTATTAAAGTTACATTATTTACATCTGACATAATAATTTAAGCCTCTTAGATTAATGAATAATTATGCTTCTTGACTATTAGCTTCTTCTTTTTTAGCTTCTTTTTTCTGCATAATTTCATCTAAACGAACTATTATAAATCTTAATATGCTAAGCTCATATCTTAATTCTTTTTCAATTGTTTGTAAGCTTTTGCCGTCACATTTGAAATGATAGAAATAGAATTTACCTTCATTTACTTTACGAATAGGGTAGCTTAGCTTGTGAATGCCATAATCTGATTCATTGAATATTTCGCAATGATAATTTTGTAGGATTGATTTGACATGTTCTTTTGCTTTTTGATGTACAGAGTCATTTATCTCTGTAACGAAAAGAATTTCATATTCTCTCA
>CAKVCJ010000204.1 GCA_934725655.1 uncultured Brachyspira sp. | reverse complement strand
CTATGCTTGGAGGGCTTTATATAGTAGTTGATGGTTTTTTTGTAGGCAATTCAATGGGAGATGATGGACTTACGGCTATTAATTTAATTTACCCTGTTGGAACTATACTTTTTGCATCTGCGGGTATGCTTGGTATGGGCGGTTCGGTTGTAATGTCTACTTATCTTGGGGCGGGCGATATAGAAAATTTTAACAAAGCTAAAATTAATACTTTTATAACATTAATTCTCGCCGGCATAATTTTAAGTGCATTTCTTTTAATCATAAAAAATAAATTAATATATCATCTTGGAGCAAGAGGGATAATTTTTGAATATGCTGATAATTATATTACAACTATCATATTAGGAGGCATATTACAACTCATTTCTTCTGGAAGCATGCCTATAATAAGAAACTCAGGAAAAACTTTTCATGCTATGTGTTTTATGGGAACAGGTTTAATAACAAATATTATATTAGATTATGTCTTTTTAATGGTTTTAAGATTAGGAACTTTTGGGGCAGCTTTAGCCACAATATTAGCTCAGGCTATTGTTTCTTTAATGGCTATATATTATTTGTTTATTAGAAAGAAATATAGAACGAAAATAAGATTATCCGATTTTGATTTATCTATCACTAAAAGAGCATTTCAAATAGGATTATCCCCATTTGGTCTTATAATGGCTCCGTCTTTAATAGTAATATTTAATAATCTTCAATGCATAAAATATGGAGGATATATTGGTACTAGTGCTTATTCTGTAATCAATTATATTTATAGTTCTATAGTATATTTATTTGAGGGAATAGGGGAGGGATGCCAGCCTATGATTAGTTTTTTTAAGGGGGCTAAAAGAGAAGATTTAATGAGAAAAGTATTAAAAAAGGGGATATTGTTTTCTTTAGTATTTGGATTCATTTTAACAATAATTGTGCTTTCATTTAAAGATAATATTGGAATATTATTTGGGGCTTCTGTTGAAACTAATAATATAATAAGTATCGCTTTGCCTATAATAGCAATAGCATTTATTTTACAGCCTATAGTGAGAATTGGTACTGCTTATTTTTATTCTTCTAGTGAGAGTAAATATGCAAGTTTTTTAACTTATATAGACCCATTATTTGTTAGTCCTTTATGTATAATGGTTCTTCCTATGTTTTTTAAATTAAACGGTGTATGGTTGGCTATGCCTGTTACACAGATTATATTATTATCTTTATTTTTTATAATATATTATAATACTAATATAAAAAAAACTTGTTTTGATAATATATATGCTCAGAAAAATTTTTAAGTATAAATAAAAAATCCGTTTTCAGTTTATTGTGTAGATTTCTGAAAACGGATTAAAAATTATCATTATGTATTTTTTAAGATAAAACCTCTTTCATATTGTATAGTTTAGGGGCTTTACCAAGAAGAAATTTAGCAGCTTTAATAGAGCCATGAGCAAATATTTTTTTAGACATAGCTTTATGAGTAATCTCAATAGCCTCATCATCTCCATAAAATATAACGCTATGCTCTCCAACCACACTTCCGCCTCTCAAAGAATGCATGCCTATTTCCTTTTTTTCTCTTTTGTGCGTACCGCTTCTTCCATTCACTAAATGCATCTCATTATTTAATGTATTATTGATAGTGTTATATAAAGTTTTAGCAGTTCCGCTTGGAGAATCTATCTTTTTATTATGATGAGTTTCTATTATCTCAATATCAAAATCATTTAATACACTTGCCACTTTTGACACTATCTCATTCATTAATGTAACCCCTATAGAAGTATTTGAAGCAAGCACTATAGGAATCTTTTTTGATGCCTCATTTATTTTTTGTAATATTTTATCATCATAACCAGTAGTGCATATTACAATAGGTATATTATTTTTTACACCATAATCAAGCATATCTTCAATTAATGAGAAATGAGAGAAATCTATTATTACATCACCTTTTTCATTAGTGAGATTATCAGCAAAACCGCTTAATTCTAAACTATCATCTTTTTCAACTATATCTTTTAATATAGTTCCCATTGTTCCAATACCGTGTATTATTATTTTAGTTGTATTCATTTTTTAATCCCATATCTATTTATTATTTGAGCCACATGTTCTCTATTTTTTTCGCTTAAAGGGCCAAGAGGAGAACGGCAAGGCCCAACATCAAATCCCATTATATTCATAGCCTCTTTTATAGGCACAGGATTAACCTCTATAAACATAGCTCTCACTAAATCTATATAATGTATTTGTGCTTTTATAGCTTCTTCCACTTTACCATTAAGGAAGTTCATAACCATATCATGATTTTCTTTAGGTATAATATTGCTTGTAACAGATATAACGCCTTTTCCTCCCAAAGCAAGTATAGGAGTAACCATATCATCATTTCCAGAATATAAGTCCAATTTCGGAGCAACATTTGCAATATCAGCAGTATAGCTCATATCTCCGCTGGCTTCTTTAATTGCCACTATATTAGATATTTCAGATAATTTTTTAATAACATTAAGCGGAAGTTTTACCCCTGTTCTTGAAGGCACATTATACATTATAACAGGTGCTTTAGATGCATTTGCTATTTGTGTATAATAGTCTATAAGTCCGCTTTCATTGCCTTTGTTGTAGTATGGGGTTACTGCCATTATAGCATCTGCACCATATTCGCATGATTTTTGGGTGAGTTCTACTGCTGTTTTGGTGACATTTGTGCCTGTACCTGCTATGAGCATTGTTCTTTTGTTTGTAACTTCTATACAGAATTTTATTACTTCTATCCTCTCTTCTCTTGTAAGCGTAGCACTTTCTGCTGTTGTTCCTGCTGCTATTATAGCATCTGTTTTATTTGCTATTTGATATTCTATAAGTTCAGCAAGTTTTTTATAATTAATCTCTCCGTCTTTTGTAAATGGTGTTATTAAAGCTACACCAGCTCCTTCGAATAATGACATAATTTTCTCCTTTTTATTTTTTTGTTTTAAACAAGTTTTTCTTTAAATAAGTTTCATAAACATTAGCTACCTGCATTTTTACTCCTATATTAATAGCCTTTTCATCTATATCAAACATACTATTATGAATAGGGTAATTTATTTTGTTGTTGGCAACCCCTAAGCTAAAAAAAGCTCCGCTTATGTTTTGAAGATAATAACTAAAATCTTCTGTTGTCATATTAGCATTCTCTTCTACAATATTTAATTTTATGTTTTCTGCAGATTCTTTTACTATATCCACAGCATTACTATGATTAATTAATGCCGGATATGACGGCATATTGACAAACTCTGCTTTGGCATTAAAACTACATGCAGTATTGTTAACAATTTTTTCTATGTTTGATAATATCTTCTTTCGTTTCTTATCATCGCACAGCATTCTTACAATTCCTTCCATTTGTGTAAAATCTGCCACAATATTTCTTGCAGTTCCTCCATTTATTACTCCAATATGAAGCGTCATGTTCCTATCTGTAAATGATGAAACATAACTATGCATTTGAGTTAATATATGGCTAGCTATTAATATGCTGTCTATTCCATTATATGATTTAGCTCCATGTGCAGATTTACCATACACTTTTATATCAAACATATTTGAAGCTGCATACATTGCCCCATATTTCACTCCAATACTTCCTACTTTTAGCTCCGGATTAACATGAAGTCCATATATTACATTAACATTTTTTAAAACATTTTCTTTTATCATAGGCAAAGCCCCGCCAGTAGTTTCCTCTCCAGGCTGATATATTAGCCTTATATTGCATGGAGGTTTTATTTCAGAAAAATATTTAGCTATGCCTGTTAATATAGTAGTATGAACATCATGTCCGCAGGAATGACATTTGCCTTTATTTATTGAAGAGTATTTGCAATTTTTTAAATCTTCCATAGGCAAAGCATCCATATCTGCTCTAAATGCCACAGTAAAACTTTTATCCTCTCCTTCAATATCTGCTGCTATTCCGGTTTGTGCTACTTTTGCTTTATGTTTTATATTTAAACTTTTTAATATAGAAGAAATCTTTTTAGATGT
>CAKVCJ010000203.1 GCA_934725655.1 uncultured Brachyspira sp. | reverse complement strand
TGTTTACAGAAGAAACAGCAGATTCTATAAGTCTTGAAACAGATTTTTCTACTTCCTCTGGACCAGCATTATCATATGTAGTTCTAATACTGATAAAAGGGAATTCCATATCGGGTAAGAAGTCTACAGGAAGCCTAGATAAACTTACAATACCAAGTATAACGACTGCCACTATTCCCATAAAAACGGAAACAGGTCTTTTTACTATTAATTCAATAAAACTTCTCATAATTTAATAAACCTCTCTAAAAATACAAATAATAGTTTTTATTTACCCACTGAATAAATATCACTATTATTTGTTTGCTCAGTGTTTTTAATTACATCTTCATTATCGTCTGCATCTTTTTCTGCTGTATTTCTTACAGCATTATTATTATTCTGCTGTTTTATAACTGTATTAGTTTGCGGTTTTGAAACAGTATTTTGCTGAGTAGGTTTAGCAGCATTAGTATTATTTTCTGATAATGATGATGTTTTCGGCTTTGTTTGATTTGCAGCAGTTTGTTTTACGGCAGTATTTTGTTTTGATTGATTTACTGCTTGATTTGTTTGTTGTTTTGTATTATTTATTATTTCATTTGTATTAATATTTTGCGGTGTAATATATTCTAATATTGTAGGGTCATTTTCTATTCTATTTACTAAAGAGCCGTCTTTTAAAAACTCTCTGCCGAACATCACTACTTCTTCGCCATCTTCAAGTCCGCCGCTCAAAGCAACTTTGTCTTTGGATCTAAATAATATATCAATTTCCCTAATGTATGCTCTATATTGTTTATTAGTATTATCTGAAGCTGCTTTTCCTTCTAAAGGAGGATTTTGAGAATTATCTTCTTTTACAACATAAATATAATTTTTTCCTAAGTCATCAGAGAATGTAGCACTATTTGGTATTACAAAAATATTATTAGCAGAGTTTAAGAGTATTGATACATCAGAAAACATACCTGGTAAAAATAATCTTTCTTTATTATCTATTAATGCTTTTACCATGAGGGTACGAGTTGAAGGATTAACAGCATAGTCTTTTTTTGTGATAGTAGCTTCTACTTCTTTATTAGGAGATGAAGGAATTCTAATTAATACTTTTTGTCCTAATTCTACACCAGTAATAGAACGCTCAGGAACTTGTATTTCTACTTCCAATTTACTAATATCAGCAACATTAGCTATTGGAGTGGCAGCTGCTATAGAAGCACCAACCGCCATATATGTAGTAGTTACATAACCAGAAATAGGAGTTCTTGCAGGAGCATAAGCGTAATTTGCACCTATTACAAATCTGTCTATTAATGCTATAGTGTCTCCTTTGTTTACAAAACTGCCTTCATATTTTAATATATTTGCAATTTTACCAGGAACATCTGATGAAATCTCTACTTCTTTTATTGCTTTAATTTCAGCAGAAAGCTCAAGATATTCCTCTAAAGATTGTCTAATTGGTGCGGCAACAAGTACGCTTATTGCATTTTCTTTCTTCTTCAAATCAACTTGTTTCTTACAAGAAATGGAAAATGCAGCTATTATTAAAATTGCAGAAAGTATTAAAATAATTTTTCTATATATTGTCATAGTTGTTTTCTCCTTAAGCTCCTAAAAGCTTTAATACTTGTAATGTACTTGAAAAATATTCATATATAGCTTGTAAGTATGCAAGCTGGGCATTTAAATATGTAAGCTCTGCATCATTTAGCTCTAATGTGGATATTGTACCGCCTCTATACTGTCTTTGAGCCATTTGCAAAGCATATGCAGCTGTTTTAGCATTTTCTGCCTGCGATTGTAATGTTAATTCCTGAGATTTGGCTGTGGATATAAGATTTCTGCTGTTTATCTCTATGTTATCTCTTAACTGTTTATAGCTTATTTCCATTTGGTCTATGCTTAATTGAATCTCTTCTGCCGCTTTAGCTGTAGATGAAAATGGAAGCAAAGAATCAAGAGCATAATTTAATGAAAATCCAACCCCCCAGCTAAACTCTCCGCTTCTGTCTTTATAAAAATCCATATTATTATCTAATTTTAATTTGTCTATTGTTGTAATCCCAACATTAGCATTTGCTGAAAGAGTAGGCCATAAATAACTTCTTGCTACTTTTCTATTATATTCTAACATTTCTATATTGTTTGCCATATTGTTAAGCTCTATATTATTGGCCATTATTAAATCTAATATTACATTTATATCTAAATCGGGTAACGCTATTTTTGTAGCATCTAATATATTTCCTATTAATTCCACTTCATCTGTTACATTCGTTAAACCTATTTGTCTTATGAATGTTAATTTTAAATTTTCATAATTATTACTGAGCGTAACAAGCTGAGGTTTTGTGCTTTCATATTGTACTTTTGCATTTAAATATTCATACTCTGAAACTTGTCCGTTTCTATATTTTATATAAGATTCTCTCATTCTGTTGCTATAATTAAGCTGCTGCTGATAGTATACTTTATAATTTTCTTGAGCTACAAATGTATTGTAAAAATTTAACTGCGTGTTTATTGCTACATTTTTTCTTTCGTCGAAATATGTTTCTTTCATCATTCGCAAGTTTATCTCTCTGGCTTTATCAGTATTCCAATTTCTAAATCCTGTAAAGAGTGTTTTTGATAATGTTGCTTGAGCACTCCAAGTATCTGCACTTGAATATACTCCTGTGTTAAAATTTTCGTATTGATATTCTTTTGGCTCTGATAAATTAAGCCCCCCGCTAACGGTTAATGAAGGTAAAAATAAATCGGAAAATGAGGCGTCTTTTTGAGTTTGAGCTATGCGTACATCATATTCTGCTTGTTTTAATGTTTTATCATTTTGTACCGCTAAATCTAATGCTTGTTCCAAATTTATGCTTATCTTAGAGTTTGTGGAGTTTTCATTACTCTGTGAATATAAAGAAATATTGAATATTATGATCAATATAAAAACAAAACTATTTTTCACAATACCGCTCCTAAGAAAGTCTACATCGTAAATTTAATAAAAATTTATTTTTTTACTAATAAATTATAAACTTCAAATAAAAAATATCAAGTTAATTTTACAATATATTTATATTAGACGAATTAATAATTAAAAAAGTTCCCATAATTAAACGCTTATAATCTTCAATTTTAATAAATAACATATAAGACATAAAAAACATTTTTTATAAATTTTTATATATACAGTAAATATTTTTTACGTTAGAAATGTGAAAAATAATATTTTAGTATTTGAATTTACTTTAAATTTACAAAATACTCTTATATTTTGATAAATTAACACTAAAACAGCAAAAAATCTTAAAAATATATATATTTTTTGTAAAAAATTAGTAAAAAAATTTGACAAAACTCTTAGCATATACTATAATTATAATTGTAAAGATAATTTACTTACTACTAATTAAGGAGATTAAAATGAAAAAATTATTAAATGTTATTTTTATTATATCAATCTTTTCATCTATTTTATTAGCTCAAACTAATAATTTAGCAGATACTAATACAGCAAATGATATGACAATGTATAATCCTTATATGCAAACTCCAGATAGTAATGTTCAATATGGATATGGAGTGCCATTATCATCTTTGCCTCAAAACACTCAAGATTTCATATCAAAGCATTTTAAAAATGTAGAAGTAACTTATATAGAAAGAGATTGGGAGGAAATAGAGGTATATTTAGCTAATGGAACGCAAATTGACTTTTTCCCTAATGGTGAATGGAAAGAGGTAAAAACTTATGGAAATATGCCTACTACAATATTGCCTGCTAATGTTTTAGCTACTGTTAATAAAACTTATCCTCAGGCTGCTATTATAAAAATAGAAAAGCAATTTACTATATATGAAGTTAAATTAAACAATATGATGGAGCTTTATATTGATGGCAGCGGCAACTTATTGGGACAGCAATTTGATGATTAATAATTAAAATACATATAAATTAAAATAAAGGAGTAAATAATGAAAAAAATAATTTGTTTATTAATAGCTTTAAGTATAATAGGTTCTTCAGCTTTATTTGCTGATTGGTAT
>CAKVCJ010000202.1 GCA_934725655.1 uncultured Brachyspira sp. | reverse complement strand
TTATTTTTGTACTTGTGATTATTGTTTTAATAAATGCGATAGTTAATCAATTTACACCTTTTATAGATTTAACTAAGGATAAAATTTATTCTTTAAGCAGCGGCAGTAAGTCTTTGGTTAAAAGTTTAAAAGAACCTTTAAGTGTGAAGTTCTTTTTAACACCAAATCTGCCTCCTCCTTTTTCTACATACGAAAAATATATAAAAGATTTATTTGCCGAATACAAATCAGCAGCAGGAAAAAATATAAGCTTTGAAATAATAGACGCCTCTACAAACACAACAATGGCTAATCAATACGGCATCACTTCCACTCAAATAAATGTATTAGAAAAAGACCAAACAAGCAGTAAAATAGCATATATGGGCTTAGCTTTTATATACGGTGATTCTATAGAGTCTATACCTTTTGTAAGGTCTACTGAAGGTTTAGAATATAATATTGATACAATTATAAGAAAGCTGATTGACAAAAATGATAAATTAAGCAGATTAGAAAATAATTTAAATGTTTATTATATATCTTCTCCTGAAGTTTATGAGCTTTTGCCTATCGGAGCAATGGAGCTTATACCAGACAGCATAATGCAGGCGGTAACAGAGGCTAATAAAAACTTAATGAATAAAGTAGTTTTTACTCATGTTGATATGTCAAGTCCAAATAAAGAAAATGAAGAGTTAGTAAAAAAACTTAATATAAAAAAATTAGAATGGCAAGATATAAAAGATAATGACGGCGCTATTATTGTTCCAAAAGGAAGCGGATATTTTTCTTTAGTTTTAGAAAATGGAGATAACATATTAGAGCTTTCTACTTCTTCAATACTCTATGGAGATTTTGCTGGCATCACAGATGAAATTTCTAAAAGTATAGACAGCATGCTTGGATTAAAAGCGAATATTGGTTATATAGAAGGGCATAATGAGCCTAACACTATAGATATACCAGTACAATATGGCGGTAATCCAGATGATGCTTATATTAGTGCAAGCAGATATGCATCAGAAATAGAAGCTAATTATAATTTTCAAACTATAAATTTAAATACTCAGGATATTCCTTCTACAATGGACGCTTTAGTTGTTTTAGGAAGTGTTACACCTTTTAGTGATGCTGAATTATATAAGTTAGATCAATTTATAATGAGCGGCAAGCCTGTATTATTTATGCTTAATGGAGCTCACATAGATGAAAATGACCCTAATGCACAAATGTATGGACCTCGTTTGCTTCCTGTTACAAATAGATTAAATGAAATACTTACAAATTATGGATTTTATTTAGCTGAAAATATAATATTTGATGATAATGCTTATAGAGCTCAATTACAAGAGGGTATGCCTGAGCAGAAACTATATTATATACCTCTTATAATGCCTGAAAATATTAATTCAAAAGCTGATATAACAAAAAGTATTAATTTAATGCTTGCTCCTTTATCTAGTGAAGTGTTAATTAGCAGTAATGATGCTAAAATTACACCATTATTTTATTCAAGCGATAAGAGTTGGGTAGAAACTAATGAATTAACTTCGTCTATGAATGGTATGCCAAAAGACAGCAGCTTGCTTTCTAAAAGACTTATAGCAGCAATATCTCAGGGCAGTATGAATAGTGCTTTTGATGGCAAGGATATTCCTATTCAGTCTACAAATATTAATATAGCAAATGTTAATAGGTTAAACTCTACGACAAGCGGAAGAGTTATAGTTGTTGGTTCTGCTGATATGGCAAGGAATAGTGCTTTTGACGCTAATAAAATTTTCTTAATGAATATGATTGATTATATGGTTGGAGATACTGCTCTTATGGATATAAGAAGAAAGGGAGCTATATTTAATCCTCCTTATCAAGTGCCTGAAACTATAAAAATGGCTGTGAGATTTATTAATATAGTAGTTGTTCCTTTGATTGTTATATTATTTGGTGTAATGTTGTGGCGTCGCGATAAAAACAGAAGAAAAAAAATATTTGAGAAATTTAATAATGGCGAAGAAAAGTAATACTGTATTTGTTTGTGAAAATTGCGGGGAGAGTACTATTAACTGGATGGGTAAATGTCCTTCCTGCGGTTCTTGGAATAGCTTAAAGCCTTTTACTGAGCCGGAAGAAAGCAAAATAAAAACAGTAAAAAATGCTCTCTCTGCAGACAAAGCACAATTAACTTCAATAAAAAAAATTAAAACCTCTGATAATATAAGAACATCAACAAATATAGATGAACTTAATAGAGTATTAGGAGGCGGAATTGTAGCGGGCAGCGTTATACTTATAGGAGGAGAACCTGGAATTGGTAAGTCAACCCTTCTTCTACAAGTAGCTTCAAATATTGCTAAAAAAGAGAAAGTTTATTATTTTACAGGTGAAGAATCTCTTGAACAGATAAAACTAAGAGCAGATAGGCTTTCATTAGAAGATTCAGACTTTTTAATATCTTCAGAATCAAATTGCGACAATATAATAAACACTCTTTTAGATGAACCTCCCTCACTTGCTATAATAGATTCTATCCAAACAATATACAGCCCCTCTACAAACAGCATAGCAGGTTCACCCGCACAAATAAAAAACTGTGCTTGGGCATTGATGCAAACAGCAAAGCTAAAAAACATAACAATATTTTTGGTAGGACATATTACAAAAGAAGGCACTATAGCAGGACCTAAGATATTGGAGCATATTGTGGACTGCGTATTATATTTTGAAGGTGATGATAAGGGGATATATAGAATATTAAGAGCAGTAAAAAATCGTTATGGGGCAGTTGATGAGGTTGGAATATTTGAGATGGCAGGAAATGGACTTATGGAGGTAAAAGACCCTTCAAAAGTTTTTACCCGTTCTCTCAATGAAGCTGTATTTGCGGGAAGTGTAATAACTCCTGTAATAGAAGGAAGCAGGGTATTTTGTGTGGAGCAAGAGGCTTTAGTTGGAAGCAGTGCTTTTGGTTATCCGAGGAGGCTTACTATAGGTTATGACCAATACAGGCTTCTTATCATCATTGCTATATTAGAAAAAAGATGTCATATAAATCTTTCTAATCAAGATGTATATATTAATATTGCAAATGGGCTTAATGTTAAAGAGACTGCGAGTGATATTTCTATTGCTATGGCGATAGTGTCAAGTATGTATGGTATATCTATTCAGAGAACTACAGCATATATTGGTGAGTTAGGGCTTTCGGGAGAGGTGAGACCTGTGAGGTTTATTGAAAGGCGTATAAAAGAAATGAAAAAATTCTCTCTTAAAGAAGTTTATATTTCAAGAAGAGCTGTAAAAGAATTAAGTGTAGATGGCGTTAAGATTATAGGTATAGACCATATTTCTGAAGCTATAAAAATGCTTGGCGTTTCATAAATAATTAAATAAAAATACTTTATCTTTAATACGTACAAAAATATTCTAAATATAATAGTTTGCAAAATAATTATTTATGCATTAGAATATTGCAAATTAATTTTTATTAAGAGGTGTTTTATTATGGCATCATTTATGGACAGTTTAAGAGAAAAGGTTAAGGCTAATCCTAAAAGCATAGTTTTAGCAGAGGGGTATGATGAAAGACATGTTAAGGCTGCTGTCATACTAAAAAAAGAAGGTTTAGCAAAAGATGTTATCTTAATAGGAGACAAAGCTAAAGTAGAGGCTTTAGCAAGAGAAAATTCACTTGTATTAGGAGATAGTTTTGCTAGAGTATTTGACCCTAAAATAGAATCTAAAACAGAAAACTATATAGAATTATTATTTAAAGCTAGAGAGAAAAAAGGAATGACTAGAGATCAGGCCAAAGAGCTTATAGTTTATAATTCTGTATATACTGGTGCTGCTATTTTATCTGACGGCGGTGCTGATGGTATGGTAGGGGGAGCTGTATATGCTACTGGTGAGATGCTTAGAGCTGCTTTATTTTTAATTGGCTTAAAACATGGCATCAAAACTTTATCTTCTACATTTTTTATAGAAAGTCCTGATAAGGCTTTATTTGATGATGGTATGGCTTGTTTTGCTGATTGTGCTGTTATACCTGACCCTACTTCTG
>CAKVCJ010000201.1 GCA_934725655.1 uncultured Brachyspira sp. | reverse complement strand
TGTTCCAATATTCTTTTTTAAGTCCGTATCCAAAATCATTAGCATTATTATTGTTTTCAAAATGTATATAGCCTATAGGAATATTATTTTCTTTTAAGCAAACGGCGTACCTATAAAAATTATTATTATCATTTGTATCTAAATAAAATTTTTGTAAATGATTTTTAGTTTCTTCTATGCTTGTGAAAGGAAACCAAGGAAGATATTTATTGACTTCTTTGTCTGACAAAATGCTGAATAATGCTTCTGTGTCATTGATGTTAAATTTTCTTATTATAAGTCTTTCTGTTGTAATCATATTGTTTTTTATAAAAGTTAAAAATAAAAGGGCATACAAAAAACTTTGTAAGCCCTTATTAATTATAAAAAATTATTTATTAATTTTTCCTAAAAGTTTCTCAGCAATAGCACGTCCAGTAGGAGTGTTAGCAAGCCCGCCCTGCGCAGTTTCTCTAAATCTTTCGTCCATCCTATCGCCCACTTCTTTCATAGCCATCACCACCTCATCAGCAGGAATAACACTTTTAAATCCCGCACAAGCCATCTCCGCACAAACAATAGCATGAACAGCCGATAACACATTTTTACTCATACAAGGCACCTCAACAAACCCCGCCACAGGGTCGCAAATAAGTCCAAGTACAGCCGATAAAGATAAAGCAAAAGCATTGGCACACTGCTGAGGAGTTCCGCCCATAATCTCAGCACAAGCGCAAGAAGCCATAGCAGCCGCACTACCGCATTCAGCCTGACATCCTCCCTCCGCTCCTGCAAATGTTGCAATTTGTGCAATAATATCAGCAAATCCTGCCGCAGTAAACATAGAATGCACTATATCCTCTCTTTTATATCCTCTGCTTTCACATACAGTAAGCACCGCAGGCATTATTCCGCAGCTTCCCGCAGTGGGTGCTGCTATAATTTTTCCCATACAAGCATTATATCCGCTAACCGCCATAGCAGCCGTTACTACTTCGCCTACAGTCTCTCCTAATATGCTTTTTTTATTTTTATAAAATTTTTCTACTATGGAAACACAGTCCTCTTGAAGCCCTGTTACAAATTTGAATTTATCCTTTTTGCCGTTTATTACAGATTCTCTCATAATATTATAATAATTAGACATCTGCTCTATTACTTTATTTCTATCAACTTTCTGACTATTAGCCTCTATATCTATAACTATATCACTAATTTTTTTATTTTCTTCTTCAGCTGTAATAACTAATGATTCAATAGATTTTATATCCATAATTTATTTTCCTTTATATATATTATTAATATAATTTATCTAAAAATACAAAATCTCTTATATTTTCTATTTTTCTAATCTTCTCTTCTATTTCTTTTGATATAACATCAGTCATACCAATAACTATAATAGCATATCCTTGATTAGGCCCCTCAAATTGCGGAGTAACATTCATATTTTCTATATTGATTCCATTTTCAAAAATGATAGAAGTAACTTTAGCAATGATTCCAGGCACATCTTTATTAACTATAGCTATAGTAGGAAAGTCGCCTTTGTAATGCACTTCTATTCCATTAACTTTATCTAATACAATAAGTCCTCCGCCGATAGATGAAGCTAAGATATTAGCCTCATTATTTTTCCCTTTCACTTCTATATAAACACTGTTTGGGTGAAATGCTTCTCTTAGAGTAGTTGGTATAAACTCATATTTAAGATTATTTTCATTAGCTAATTTGTAGCTGTCTCTAAGTTTAGCATCATATGTTTCTAATCCTAATAAACCAGCCAAAATAGCTTTATCAGTACCATGTCCTTTCCAAGTGAGGGCGAAAGAGCCGTGCAAATATATTTTAGCCTCTATTACATCTTCTCCCAAAATCTTTTTAGCTAATTTACCTATACGGCAAGCCCCTGCTGTATGCGAGCTAGAAGGCCCTATCATTATAGGTCCTATTATATCAAATAAAGTTGCCATAAAATGAGTCTCCTTTGTATATATATAATTTAACATATAGTATATTTTTTAGATATATATTTTATTAACTTTTTTATTAAGGAGGATAAAAGTTTTATATAATTTTAATAATAATAATGATGAATATTTTTTATAAAATAATATTGAATTATTTATTATATTAATAATATAAACAATATATTATGTTTAAATATATTGGGAATGTTACCGATAATATATGCAAGTGAACAGAATATTATAAACTTTTTATGTTTACTAAATTATGTATATATATCTTAAATAAAGAGGCAACATTAAATGTCAGTGAAACAAATTTCAGATCAAGAAATATTATCAATGTATTTAAATTATGAGTCAATGGAGAAAGGGTTATCATTAAACACATTAGAGTCTTATAGAAGAGATATTGTAATATATTTAGATTTTTTAAACAGAAATAAAAAAACAATATTAAAAGCTACAAGAAAAGATATAGAAAAATTTTTGAGTGAAAGAAAGAATCAAGGTTCAAAATCAAGAACAGTTGCAAGAAATAAAGTAAGCATAGTTAATTTATATAAATTTTTAGTGATGGAAAATTATATTTCTAAGAATCCTACTGATAATTTAGAGGTAATACGTTTAAAAAGAGTGCTGCCTGAATCTTTAACTGATGAAGAGGTTGATGATTTATTATCTGTGCATAATGAGAAAACAGATAAGGGTTTAAGAGATAAGGCTATATTTGAGCTTATGTATTCTTCTGGACTTAGGGTTAGTGAAATTTGTTCATTAAAAATTGAAGATATATTATTTGATGAGAAGTATTTAAAAATTTGCGGCAAGGGCAAGAGAGAGAGAATAGTTCCTATTAATGATAAGGCTTTGGATATTTTAAAGAGATATATTCAAACGAGTAGGGTAGTAATGGTTAAGGGAAAGAAAACAAGCGAGTTATTTTTAAACTTTAGAGGCGATAAAATTTCTAGGGTAGGTATTTGGAAGATAGTAAAAGAGGCTATGAAGAAAAGCGGTATAGAAAAAAATATTTATCCTCATACATTAAGACATAGTTTTGCCACACATCTCATTCAGCATGGTGCAGATTTGAGGTCTGTGCAGAGAATGTTGGGACATTCAGATATTACTACAACGGAAATATATACCCATGTTGATTCCACACATTTAAAAAAGCAAATTGCAAAACACCCTAAATATACAAAACATACTAGACAAAACAGCTAAAAAATAAAATAACAATTGGAAACTACTTTATATGAAAAAAAGCATTATAGCAACTACAATACTGTTACTTATAGCAACTTCTCTTATACTTCTTACTTTTGGCATAGGAGAAAGGCTTACAATAATTAATTATAACAGCAATTTACAATATGCAATAGAAGAAGACGGCAACATCAGAAAAACGCATAGAATAGATATGTATAATCCTGACTCTCTTACTTTAGTTCACAGCAAACCGATATTTGATGAATATAATTTAGCTGTAGATTTAGATGATTTTTATGTGGATGAAGATATAAGTGTGAGAGAGGATATAGACCTTTTTAATCAGGAATTATTATTGAGCGATGAAGAGATAAATAGTGATATGCCGAATCCTAATATACTTCCTGCTATGGTATTTTCTGGAAACACTACTGATAAAACTTCCGACAGATTGAGTAAGGCTGTGGAAGGTGCTATTATTAATTCTAAGAAAAGAGAGGCGCCTCGTGTTTCTATAGATTTGTCTAAGATTTCAATATTTAGATATGAGCCTGTAGTGATAAATGCTTCTATCTATACTGAAGATAAAGTAGAGAATTTAAGTGTTTATGTAAGATATAAGAAGGATAAAAGTGTAAGGAAGAATGTTGATGACAGATATCCTATTAATGTATTTAAAGTAAAGAATGCCGAGTATAAGGCAACTTATTTACATCCGTTTGGATGCGATTTGGGTGAATATCAGGCGGTTGTGCTTGTGCAAACAAAAAGCGGGGTTTATGGTTATACAAAAGATTTTACTGTAAAAGGAAGACAATCACCGCCTGCTAAAGAGACTAAAAAGATAACTACATTAGAATATGCTATAGATTTAACTACTAAAAAAATTCCTAATT
>CAKVCJ010000200.1 GCA_934725655.1 uncultured Brachyspira sp. | reverse complement strand
TTTTCATGTTTTAAATCTTCAAGCCTCATTAATTATACTCCTTAAAAAAATTGCTGCATTTATTATACAATAAAATTAATTTTTAGTAAATAATTTAATAATATAAATTTAAAATAAAAAAAGAGAGCCGAAAAGCCCCCCTTTTATTTATATTCTATGATTAGCAATTATAGACCTTCGTATAAATATCTTCCGTCAGACAGCAAGGATAATCCTATTCTTCTGTATACAATATTAAAAGGCTTACTCAAGTTAATTTCGTAGTCGTCCCCCTCTTCACTAGTTGTAACAATAGTTCCGTCTTTTAACACTTTCATACTTTGCCTGAATGTAGATTTTCTTGGAAGTTCTGTCCGTGTGCCTATACGGTTGGTTATTAATGTCCAACTAGCCCCGTCATCACTGCTTATAGACATTGCCATAGCATTTTTTACTTGATATTTTACGCCGTTAGGATTAATAAATTCCCTATTAGGTGATGAATGCAGTAATAATATGCCTGATTTAGCCTGACCATTATCAGCATATTTTATTCTGTCTCCTGATACAGTTCCTCCGCTATTATTCGGCAAACCCGTTACAGAAAACTGCGATATTTTACCGTCTAAAGAAGATGCAACAGCCCAATATAAACTGCCGCTAGCATTGTAATTATCTCTTGTATCATGTACAGCTGCTATTAATAAACTTCCGTCTTTTCTTTCAGCTATTATTTTAGCAGACCTCTTTCCTGAAGCTGCACCTGTATATTCCATACGAGAGCCTAACTGCCAATCTTTGCCGTTATTTTTTGAATAAAGAATAGCAGCCCCCATTGCGTTATTATCAGAATGCTTCTTATAATCTATCATACAAACTAAAGTTCCATTCTGCAAAGTTAATCCGTTGCCTGTTGTTGTATAAAATCTATTATACCCCATATCTAAAAGAGGTTTAAAAACATTAGTATTAATATCTTCCCAATCAGACCATTTATTTCCGTTATCTTCACTTATGCTGACAGAAATAGAAGAAATATCTTTTGCATCCCCTATGCCGAATCCAATGCCTCCGACAGAAAGTACAATAACATTTCCGTTATTATCAACAAAAACTATAGGCGAGCCGTGAGAATCTTTATAACTATATGCGGTTTTTCCTATACTTTTACCAATAGTTGGAAAACTTAGTGCGTCTTTGGATATTGCTACGTTTACATTTACTATTTTTGTTTTATCTATTCCATATACATCGAGTGTGCCGTTATCGCTTCTATTCTCATAAATAAGCAGTAAATAATTAGCTGGTGTAGCAACGATTACAGGAGATGTGTATTCATTAAAATTAAATCCTCCTACAATATATGTATAATCATTTAAATTTCTTTGTTCAGACGGAGACAAAAGCCATTGAAAATCTTTACGTAAATAAAAACTTGACAGCATATAATCAGTTCCACAACTTAAAATTGTGAATATTAATACAAATATTAACAATAAAAATGTTACATATCTTTTAAACATTGTAGAAAACCTTAAATAAAACTATATAAATATAATATACCAAATATAATACTAAAGTCAATATTTTTATGTATATTTTTATACAAAAAAGGGAGGATTTCCTCCCCCCTTTTTTGTTTATTATCTTAATTATTATTAATTACCAGTTTTTTCAGCAATATAATATTGAGAATATCTAGTAAATACACCGTAATAATTTTTCTCTTTTCCGCCTTCTTCAGCACCTGTAATTATAGTGCCGTCAGGCAATACATCTATAGAAGAAGCTTTGCCGACAGTGTTGATTAAATATTCTTTTCCTTTCATTGTTAAATCAGCATCAACAACATACATAGTCAAATTAGCAGAAGTCTGTTTAACATGCATTAATATAGACGCAGAATCAGTTCCTTCTGTCATTTTACCGCTAGTTACAGTATAAGGATTTTTTCCGAACCATTTTTTATCTAAATCTACATAACCAGGAGCACCTTCAGAAGATTGTATAGCTGTGCCGTTAGGAACACTAGTGCCGTCAGCTTTTCCTAATCTGAATGCAGGGCTTGGTGTCCAAGGGCTAGGAACAACTATAAAGCTATAATTAGCACTATTTCCACCTTTTACTTGAGTTTCTTTCCAGCTTCCTAAGTTTTTGCCCTCCTTATCTGAATAAGCTATAGGCTCTCCGACTGGTGTCCAAGTAATAGTATCGCCGTTTAATGTACCTTTTAATGTATATCTTCCCATCAACTCATAGACATCACTTAAGCTGCCTTGCTGAGCCAACACTATAGAAAGTACAAGATCTGTACCGTCCATATAACCTCTTGCTGATTGTGTACCATATTGTTCAAATTTTTTACCTTGTCCAGCATCTACACTTTTAATTTTATCTGCTATTGTTTGACCATTTAAATTTACTTCTTTCCAATCTCCCCAAGTAATAGTAGTTCCTGAAACAGTACCGACTATATAATCAACTCTTGAAGAAAGTTTACCTGTTTCTCCAACTTTTTGTTTTGTTCTTCCAATACCGCCGCCTGCTGAAGCTGCTACTACTATTTTATTATCAGCAGCTTTAAATACTACTGCAGCACCATGAGATTTATCTACTTCAGATGTAATTGTGTTGTCTTTATTAACAGTTAATACCTGTCCGAAAGTAGTACCGCTGTCCCCGCTTGCTTTATAAACAATGTCTACAACACCTTCGCCATCAATACCTACATCGTTAGCAGCACCGTCTCTTTTATATCTTACTTCAGAGAAGAAGAATACATTATTGCTGAATGCTATAACAACTGGATTACGGTAAAAATCTTCACCGCTTTTAAACACAGTAGTTCTCTTTATAATATCAGTTTTAGGTATTGAATCATAATCAGGAAAAAGTCCTGTAGCTTTATCTGCCTTTTCAGTATTATCTTCTTCCTGAGGCGGAGGTGTTAAGCCGCCGTTGTTAGGGTCTAAACCATTTTTCTTACAGCTTGCAAACACTAAGCTTAAAGCCATAAGCAAAGATAATAAATAAATAATTTTTTTGCTCATATAAATCTCCTTATATATAAATTTTTTGTTTAGTTATATAAAATAAAAAACTGCCTTTAACTTTTCTTCTAACAAAGTTTTTTAGCAATTTATTATTTCCAATAAAACATATTATAGAAAGAACTTTATACCCATACTCTCTATATATATAATATACTAAAATAAAATATAAAGTCAAGTAAAAATTTACAAATTATTTACTTGGAATTTCGGATAAAACATAAATAAAAATTATGTAGTTTTTATTTTTATTTAATATATTTTTTTATATAGATTTTATATAGTTAACATAATTATAGATTATTTATTTTTACATCTTTTTACTTTTTCATATATAATCCTTTATAATTATAATCCTTCATATCTGTATTTGCCGTCTGATATAGCATTTAAACTAAATCTCCTGTAAACAAGTTTGAACCCATAACCATAGCTGCCTGATGACGCTATCTCACGGTCCCCGTTTTCAGATACAGCTGCTATTGTTCCATCTTTAAGCACTCTCATACTCTGCCTGAAAGAAGTCTTACTGTCATAATCATCATAAATATAATTGTTTCCGTTAAATTTAAGAGGGTAAAATATATTTGTTACAATTTCCCAATTCTGCCCGTCATTAAAACTTATATATAAAGCATTTGCATTTTTTACAGAATTTACAACACCGTTAGGGTTTATTGTTTCACGGTTAGGAGAAGAATGGAGCAATATAATAGCTTCTTTAGAATATCCGCCTTCAGCCAATTTTATTTTTCCCCCTGCTGTGCTTCCGCAATTATGCAAAGGCAAGCCGTCAGTCTTAAAACTTGCTATACTGCCATCTAAAGAGTCTGCTAAAAACCAAGCCAAATTAGCCTGTTTATTATAATTGCTGTTTTCAGCGGCAGCTATAAGCAGTTTACCGTCTTTTCTTTCAGCTATTATTTTTGCAAATCTATGATTTTGATAACTTGTTTTTGCCCCTATTTTCCAATTAGTTCCGTTATCTGTAGAATAAAGTATAGCGAAGCCCTCTGCTTTATTTCCATCTTTCTTTT
>CAKVCJ010000199.1 GCA_934725655.1 uncultured Brachyspira sp. | reverse complement strand
GAACCTATAGCAGCTAATATAAATCCTGCACGAGTACCCCACTGCCCTCTGTGTTGATGACTCATAATCGACTCCTTAATTTTTTAATATAAAATTTATTATAATATATAATTTTTTTATAAATAGCAATACTTGTTATAGAATTTTTTTAAATATACAATACATATAAATAATACCTTATTGTACTATTTATCACATTAATATAATTAAAAATTATAGTATAAATAAATACTATATTTAAAAGCGTTGGTTTTTTATTTAGTTATTAAATTAATTGATAAGCTCTATTGAAATAGTTTTATTTTAGTATAGAATGTATTAACTTAATTAAAGTATCATAGAATTTTAATAATAAAGTTGGAGCATATATGTCTAAAAAAACTAATAAAGAAGCATGTGCTTTATGCGGAAGAGAATTAAAAGAATTAAGCAGATACATAGAAGGAAATGAGGGCTATTTATGCTCTGATTGTTCTGCCATAGCAAATGATTATTTCAATGCTCATAATAGTATAAAACCTAATAATAAAAAATATGATATAAAAATACTTCCTCCCAAAGAGATTAAAGCTTTACTTGATCAATATGTAATAGGTCAGGATTATGCCAAAAAGATATTATCTGTTGCCGTGTATAATCATTATAAGAGAATAATGCAAGACAACACTAATAATGATGTTGAAATAGAGAAGTCTAATGTACTTTTAATAGGGCCTACAGGAAGCGGTAAAACTTTACTTGCACGCACTTTGGCTAAGGCTTTGAACGTACCTTTTGCTATTGCCGATGCTACAACTGTTACAGAGGCTGGATATGTGGGTGATGATGTTGAGAACATACTTCTTCGACTAATACAAAATGCTGATGGGGACGTAAAATTAGCTGAAAAAGGAATAATATATATTGATGAAATAGACAAAATATCACGTAAGAGTGAATCTCGTTCTATTACAAGAGATGTTTCTGGAGAAGGTGTTCAGCAGGCTTTATTAAAGATAATAGAAGGAACAATATCAAGCGTGCCTCCTTATGGCGGAAGAAAACATCCTCATCAAAATAATATAGATATAAATACTTCTAATATACTTTTTATATGCGGCGGGGCTTTTATAGATATAGAAAAATCAATCGCAGAACGAACTTCTAAAAAGGGGCTTGGTTTTGCTGCTGAAGTTAATTCTATGGAAAATTTGGAATATGATGAGATAATGAATCATATTGCAACTGAGGATTTAGTTAAGTTCGGACTTATACCAGAGCTTATAGGAAGGCTTCCTGTTGTGGCTACTTTACAAGAGCTTAAAGAAGAGGATTTGATTAGAATATTAAAAGAGCCTAAAAACTCACTCATTAAACAATATAAGAAATTATTTGAGTATGATAATGTTGATTTGAGTTTTGATGATGAGGCTTTAAAAGTGATAGTAAAAAAAGCAATGGAAGAGCATACAGGAGCGAGAGGATTAAGGGCTTTATTTGAAAAGGTAATGCTTGATTCAATGTATGATTTGCCTTCTGATAAAAAGTCTATCAAGATAAAAAAAGAATACGTTGAAGAGAAACTAAATATACACTAAAAATTTTTAAGTTTGTCAAAATTTAGTATTTGTTTTTATCAAAAATTATAATTTATAAGGAGTTCTAATATGAACAAAAAAATTATTATCTACTTTTTTCATTATGTTTTTAATGAGTATTTTATCTGTAAGCTGCAGCAATGCTGATAAAACAGGTACAACCTCAAATGATGATAAAACAGGCACACTCTCATTTGATCAATTTAAAGGTACTACATATTATTTAGAAACTGATAATACAAAATATGTATCAATAAATCAAGATGGCTCAATAACTATTAAAGTAAATCCTACAGCTGATGAGTTTCCAGCAAATCTAATAAAACATATAAGCGGCAATAAATATACATTTAGCCCAGAGCCACAGTATGAAGATATTTATACAATAGAGTTTATTGATAATGGGGATAGAATAATATTAATATACGGTTCTAAGGATTATCCTCTTTATTTTAAAAAATAAATAATTTTTTTGATATACTAGATAACATAATTTATAAAAGTATTTTTTAGTTATCTAGTATATATATTATACTCGTTTCAAAACAAACTTTATTTATTTTATATCAACTTTTTTATCGCTCTCGCTGTGAGGACTTCGTCAAAAAGTTGAATAAAACGCAAGTACTATAGCTTTGTATGTTTTGAATATGTATAAACTATATTGTAATACTAACATTTTAAGCATAAACAATGCAGCCTTTTTAGTTCTTTGTGGCAACAAAAGAACTGGGGTGCTACCCTACGGGCACGCTTCGCAGGGGGCAAAGCCTTGCAAATAACTAAAATAAAAAATTTCATAATATATTGAAATAATAATTTTTTATCAACTTTTTCCCGCCGCAAAAAGTTGCAAAAAGTGCAATTTGTATGTTGGAATATGTATCAATATAAAATAATATATGATTTTGGATATGCTTAAAAGCTAGTTTTTTTAATGCAGTTCTTTTGCTTCTTTTATATCAATAAAAGAAGTGGGGGTGTGGGGGCTAGTCCCCACAAATAAAAAAACTTAAAAAATCTCTATATATTACTAATTAAATATTTCATATGCTTTCATCTTCTCAAATATCTTTTGGTCTAATAATATATCTGCTTCTGACTCTATATTTATTTCTTCTGCTTTACTTTTATTATGCAGCTTTGATAAAAATAAAGAGAGTCTGTCTATTTCATCTGGTGATAAATTTGTAAAAGCGTACCTTAAATTTGGTAGTATAGTTAAAAAACTCTCTTCATCTTGTTTCTCTACAACAGTATCTATTTTCTTTATTATATCATCATTAATAAACAAAATATCTCTTGATATAAGAAATATCCCAGACAAAAAATAGCTCACAGCATTAGCGTCAGATGATTCTAAAAAATTGCATATGGTATTAGAAAACTCTTCTGTTGTAATCCCTTTTAATTTATATTTTATTGCCAAACAAACTGCATATATATGTGAGCTTCCAAAGGTGTTTGACAATATAGAATTTATTTTTATTGTAAAAGCCTCTGTCAAATCAGCATCATTTAATATGTTAGTGTAAATGTTTTTTATATGTTTTGAATATTTAATAGCTTCCTCTTCTTCTAAATCTTTTATATAATCCATATTGTTTATAGCACAAATAAATGTTGTGTTTAAAAGTTTTTTTATTAAGTCATTAGCAAAAGATTCTTTTTTTATCATACTGTTATATTCAACTATATTTAATAAATAATATAAATTATATAAGCACTCGCATAAACTTATAAAATTACTGTCTTTCAAAATAACATCTTCTATTTTTGAATAGTTGTTTATTAAAAAACCTTCTATTCCCATCATATTAGTTTCTATTATTAATTTTGAAATCTCGCTTGAGTTTATATTACTATCTAATTTCTCTTTTATAACATTAATACAAACTTCATCTATAGTGACACCATAAACAGATTTGTCTATTAACAAAGATTCTGCGTTGGTTTTATATTTATATTTCCAAATCTCTCTCGCTAAGTTTTTATTAACTCTATTAATATAATCCGGACCTTTTATTAGCCTACAAAAATCAATATCTAAAAATCTTATTTTATGAAAGAATCTGCTCTTTTGAAAATGTGTATCATCTTTAACAATATCAAGTATAGTTTCTACTTCGCTGCTGTTGTCTAATTTTATTTTAAACTTTTTACACAAGTTTCTAAAATCAATTATTACAGGAGGCACTGAACTTTTTGACGATACTTTTCCATTTTTTATACCAGATAGTAGTTTGATAATAAAATCTATATTTGATTTATTCTCTAAATTAATATCTCCTTTTATGAATGATGTTTTTAATGAATCTATAAGCTCATAAACTCCTGCTGTGCTTTTTCCTCTTAGTTTTGAAAGATTAACTGCCATATAGTATGCATTTATACAATCTGATATGCTTGAATTATTGTTATTATAATCTATATTTGAAGCTTTTATTATAAAATACATAACAGTCTCTAAATAGCTATTTAAATTATTTTCTT
>CAKVCJ010000198.1 GCA_934725655.1 uncultured Brachyspira sp. | reverse complement strand
ATAGTATAGTTTAATTTATTTGTGTATAAATATTATTAATATTTTAAAAAAAGTCAAGTATAATATTATGTTCTTTTTTGATACTTTTTATTAAAGAAGTTGTAATATATTTAGTTTTATAATAATATACTGTACTATAATTTAATTAAAAATCTCATTAAGTTAACTTTGAGATTAATTATATTACAATTAAAGATTTTTTTAGTTATAAATGTATATTTTATTATGAGTTATATAAATGCTGTTTAATTCTACTGATTTTTTGATATTTTTTCCTATAACGCTTATTTTGTATTGGATATTTCCAAAGAAGTTAAGATATATTTGTTTGTTTATAGCAAGTTATATCTTTTATATGTTTTGGAATCCTAAGTATGCATTATTAATGGCAACTTCAACTGTTGTAACTTTTTTAAGCGGGATATTAATAGAGAAATTAAAATATAAAAGAATAGTGGTAGCATTTAGTTTTATAATAAACATTGCAATACTTGTGTTTTTCAAGTATTTTGATTTTTTACTTCAGAATATTAATATTGTATTATCATCATTAAATATTGAGTTGATAGAAAAACCTTTTGATATAGTGCTTCCTGTTGGCATATCATTTTACACTTTTCAGGCATTAAGCTATACTATAGATGTTTATAGGGGGGAGATAAAGTCAGAAAAAAACATTATTAAATATGCATTGTTTGTATCATTCTTTCCGCAGTTGGTGGCAGGTCCAATAGAGCGTTCAAAACATTTGCTCGGTCAAATACAAAATATGGACAAAATAAAAAGGTTTGATTATCAGAGAATAACAGAGGGCTTAATTTTAATGCTTTTTGGTTATTTTCAGAAGATGGTAATAGCGGATAGGGCTTCTATATTGGTAGATACTGTATTTAACAGATATTATATTTATAACTCTACTGAATTATTATTATCAGCAATGCTTTTTGCTGTGCAGATATACTGCGATTTTGCAAGTTATTCGCTTATAGCAATAGGGACTGCCAAAGTAATGGGTATAGACTTAATGGAAAACTTTAACACTCCATATTTTGCAAGAAGCATAAAAGAGTTTTGGGGCAGGTGGCATATATCGTTGTCTACTTGGTTTAGAGATTATTTATATATACCTTTGGGAGGAAACAGATGCTCTAAATTTAGAAGAAGCATAAATATATTAATAACGTTTTTAGTAAGCGGACTTTGGCATGGGGCTAATTTTACTTTTATAGCTTGGGGTGCTATTCACGGAATATGCTATTTAATAGAAGATATTACATTAAAATTTAAAAATAATGTTTTAAATAAGTTTAATGTAAAAGTAAAAAGTTTTAGTTTTAAGCTGCTTGAAGTAATCATTACATTTATAATAGTGGATTTGGCTTGGATATTTTTTAGAGCTGAAACTATACATGATGCTTTTTACTATATACAAAGAATGTTTACTAAAATAGATTTATGGCGTATATTTGACGGCTCATTATATAAACTTGGTTTAGACCGTTTTGAAATGAATATACTTATAATATCTTTGGTGGTTTTGTTTTTAGTTGATTTAATAAAATATATAAAGAAAGAAACTATTTATATGTTTTTAAAAAATCAATGTTTATATTTTAGATGGGCAGCAATATTTTTCTTATTATTTTTTATAATAATATATGGAAAATATGGAGCGGGTTTTGACCCTAAGCAATTTATATATTTCCAATTTTAGGAATTATAAAAATGAGTGAAGTTAAAAAAAATTACTATGGCAGTCTTTGTACTGAAATGTATGAAATACTGCATGAAAAAGCACCTGAAGATGAGTTAAACTTTTATTTATCTTATGCTGAAAAAGGTAAAAAGATTTTAGAGCCTTTATGCGGAAGCGGACGATTTCTTATTCCATTTATAGAAAGAGGATTTGACATAACAGGAATAGATATGTCTAATGAAATGCTGCAAAAACTAAAATTAAAATTTCCTGATGCTAAAACAATTCATACTGATATTATGAAATATTTTCCCAAAGAGAAATTTGATTATATATTTATTAGTTCAGGTTCGGTATCATTGTTTACAGATATTGGTATTTGCAAACAAATTCTAACAAGAATAAAAAACTGGCTTTCAAAAACTGGTAAATTTGTTTTTGCAGTTGATACAATAAAAAATATATGTATAGATGATAATGATTATAATATTGCTGTATCCGTTAAAACAAAAGAAAATTTTGAAATAGTGCTTAAATCAAAAAATTATTATGAAGAGAAAACTCAAACTCAGTTTTCGCCGTCAATTTATGAAATGTATAATAATACAGAATTGATTCAAAGTGAGTTTATGGATTTTCAGACGCACCTTTATAAATATGGTGAAATGGAGCAGTATTTAAAAGAAGTTGGATTTACTCAAGTTAAAACATTTTCTTCTTTTGAAAAGGAAATTGCAGTTAATGATAAATGTGAGATGTTTTTATTTGAATGTAGTTTCTTATAATATTATAATGTGGTTGATTACTTGATAAATAATAAAAAAATATTATAAAATAATAGGTTGTTTGTAAAATGATAAAAAACACTATAAAAATTATTTGCTTTATAGCTATATTTGTTACATTGCTTTGGTTTTCAAGCAGAGCATTAAGATTTAAAAATGAAAATGGTATATATCAGGGCGACAGTTTTTATGAACAGAAAACCAATTCTATAGATGTAATATTTTTGGGAAGCAGTCATGTTCACTATAATATTAATCCTGCCATACTTTATAATGAATATGGAATTGCGGCCTATAATTTCACTTCTGGAAGTCAGCCTATTTGGAGCACTTATCATTATTTAATAGAAGTTTTAAAATATCAAAAGCCTAAATTAATTGCATTAGAGTCCTATATTGTAGCAGCAAGCAGAACTAACGTTGTAGATTATCAGATAGTAGCAGCCACTTATGCATTGAAATGGTCAGAAAACAGAATAAACTCTCTAAAAGTAACAGCAGCAGAGAGGTTTGATGAGTTTATTAACCCAATGTATAGATATCATAACAGATACAAAGATTTAAAACCAGAAGATTTTGTGCCTTATGCAAATAATTATAATCATTATAAATATTTTAAAGGCTACTCTTTTCATAATAAAAGATTTCCTGTAAAAGAGCCTAACATAAAAAATATTAAAGATAGCCTTCCTTTATTAGAGCAACAGGAAACCTATTACAGAAAAATATTGGAATTAGCAAAAACAAATAATATACCTATTGTTGTGATAGCTTCTCCTTTTCCTATGACTGATGAAGAGGCAAGACATTTTAATAGAGTAGGTGAGATAGCAAAAGAGTATGATGTGCCTTTTATGAATTTCAATCATTATTATGATGATTATGATTTGAATTTTTGGAGAGATTATAATGACTCTGGGCATTTGAATTATAAGGGTGTTCAGAAATATACTTCTTTTTTGGGTAAATATTTAAAAGATAATTATGATTTGCCAGACAGAAGAGGTGATACTAATTATTATACTTGGGAGAGAAATGCCTTGTATGAATATAATAAAGTTTATGATATGGGCTTAAGAGATATAGATAATATTTATGATTATATAGCAAAAATTACTAATCTTAATGATTATACTATAGTTATAAATATGCTTGGTGAGTATTCCACTAATGATAATGTTGTAAAGAGATTATATGCTAATTTTAATATAACTAATGAAATGTATACTAATAATGTTTCTTATGTTATAGATAAAAACAAGCTTGTATTTTCTTCAATGGGCGAGACTAATTATCTTTATCATAAAGAGCTTAATAAATATAATGATTTAGTTATTGACAGCGGAAACAGAATACTTATAAGCAGGAGCAATTTAAGAGGAACTACTAACGGCGTTAATATGGTAGTTTATGACAATATTACTTCAGAAGTAGTTGATTATTTTGATTTGCCTTACACTAATGATTCTATAGCTAAAATAATAGAAAGAGATTATTAAATTTTTTCAAAAAAATACAACATTTTAAAAAATAGGGGCTGTCCTAGATAACTAAAAAAGCTCCTTTTTTGCTAAATTATATATAATTTCCAACTGTTTTTCAACTTTTG
>CAKVCJ010000197.1 GCA_934725655.1 uncultured Brachyspira sp. | reverse complement strand
TATCTGAAGGAACTCCGTGAGGAAGAGATGTTCTATCACCAAAAAGCAGTATAGTGTCAAATGCTGTTTTATCTCCGCCTTCTTTTCTCATTTGATATTCGAGCTCTGCTGCTAAATCTTTTTCTGTAACTCCTTCTTTTACAGTTGATAACATTTTTATCATAGCCTTCTCAGCACTGTGAAGATTTTCTTTTATTATATTAATTTCCTCTTTTTCTTTTACTATTCTTATAGAGTCTATATCTGCCTTGCTTATACCTACCTTAATAGAATTATTTACCATAGATGCTACTATATTTTCATAATCAGTAAGATATAATGAATTCTTAGCAACTGTTATTTCTTTTATATTATTTTCTTTTATAAAGTCAGCTACAGCTTCTTGATATGTATTAGCTACTAAAACAACTGTAGTTTTATGAGTAACTTTAGTTGCTACTTCAAAATATCTTGAATCTACAAATAAATATTTTTTAGAATCATATATTAAAAGCCAGCCTGCTGTACCTTTGAAGCCTGTTAAATAAAATATGTTTTCATTTTTGGTTATTAAAATAGTTTCTTTGGTAATGTTTAATAGTCTATTTAATCTCGAATCATAATCAAATTTATTATTTTCTTTGCTTGTAAATGTTTTTAATGTTGACATAGTTTGCTCACCTTTAATTGTTTGCTTAATATTATACTAATAAATTATATTTTGTCAAAATTAATATTTTTATAATTTTTTCATAGTGATATCCATTCTGCTTAAAAAATAAGTAACATTGCTTAATGTTTCAGTTAGTAGAAATATCAGTTTGTTTCTTTTTGTTGAATTAGCTCTGCTTGACATCATCATAGTAGAAGATAGTATTGTTTTTAATATGCTTGCTTTCTCTTGATAGCTTTTTATTATTTTATTAGTATCTATATAAATATTGTTTATTTTCTCTTCATCGTTAATGTTTTTTGCCTCATTATAAATATCCAACATTTTAATTTTAAACTCTTCTAATACTGTTTTTAATTTATAATAAGCTTCTTCTATATTTGCTTTACAATCTTTTTTATATATTTTTTCTGTTATGCTTAATGCCGTATTCCTATCAAATTCAAAATCATCAATATTTCCTTCTTCAATATATTCTATCTTTACAGCATCATAAGTAAGCCTTTTTATATTCATGTCTTTGTATTTATCTTTAAAACTTTTAAAATATTCTATTTGATTTTCAAATATAAACTCTGTAGGAGGATAAACATCGATATTAGTATTATTTTTTATTGTGTTAAAATAATAAGACTCAAACGTTTTTATTTTATTTGTTTTGTTTATCATATATTCGTATGATAATGTATGCTTAATATGTCTTTGATAAAATGGATAACTATTGTCAAAACCTATTAAAAGTACATCTTTAAAACCAGTATAGTAGGCGAAATCAATCATCGTGCTTGCTACTGTACTTGAAGTATTTAATGCTGATATATTAGCATATTCATTAATATATTTGATTAATTCCAGATTTTCATTTGAACTAAATCTTATTAAATTAGTTTTATTTTCTAATCTTTTAGGTATTATTTTATTGCATGCTATATCCATTACTAAATATGAAAAATTAGCTTCTTCATAAATAAAATCTAAAGAATTAAAAAAACCTCCGTCTACAGTAATTACAAAATCTGGTATTATATTATTTTTGCAAAGTACGCTATAAGCTGTATCTACGCATATTACAATAAATGATTCTCTGTTATTTTTGATTTTTTTTATAGAATATTCTAAAGTAGGGCCAGGGCATATTAATAAAGCTTTGAAATCCTTGAATGCATCCTTTAATATAGATACATCAGAAGATTTATTAATATATTCGCTATTAAATATAATGTTTTTTGTCCATATATTTTCAAAGTAAATGTTTGTTAATATATTAGATAATTCTTTTTCCATATTATTTAATATATCAGTATAAAATAAATTAGCTTTCTCTTTTTCTTCTTTGGTGAGCGATGGAAGGATTACAAGATTGATGCCATTAATATTTTTATAATCTATTATTTTATTTATATAGTCTATATCATCTTCAGTATCTATAAAAAAGATATTTTTATTATCTGCAAAATAAATATTATAATATGAATATTTAAATATAGCAGCATCTTCTATAACTATAATTATTTTTAAAGCTTCTATAGTTTCATTATTAAAATAATTATTAATATTTTCTAATAAATATTTTAATATATATCCTAATCCATAACCATATATTATTATTAGATTTTTATTTTTATTTATATTTTCTAATGCTCTTTTACATTCATTTTCTATATTATATTTACTATGTATTGCTCTGTTATTTTTGTATATTATTTTTAACCCATCTTTATTTGTATCAATTTTATAAATATCAGATAATTCTTCTTTCTGTAATTTGTTATATAATTTCATAGATATATTCATTGAAATATAATAACAAAAAAATAGATAAAAATCAAATATGTAATTGACAAAACATTAATAATGTAATACTATAGTATGCGTTATATTTGAAAAAAAATTATTTATTTAAATATTTGGAGAATTAATTATGGCTACAGCTCCATTAGGTTTTAATAGTAAAAGCGGAAAACAGTATAAAGTAATGTTAGTAGATGATTCTAGCATTATAAGAATAGCTGAGAAAAAAATATTATTATCAGAAGATTTTAATGTTGTTATGGAAGCAGATAATGCTATGGCAGCTTTAAAATATTTAAGAGAAATACCAGAGAAGCCTGATATCATAATGCTTGATTTTGAAATGCCGCAAATGAACGGATTAGATTTGCTTAAAAGAATAAGAGCTCTAAATTATGAAGGTAAAATAGTGGTTGTTACTTCACATACCAATAAAGAAACTTTTATGGAATTTGTAAATCTTAAAGTAGATACATATATTGCAAAACCAATTCAGCGTCAAATCATAATAGCACATTTAGCAAAAATACTCGGAAGGTATGATTATTTATAATAGTATTTAATTATTGTTTAATTCTATTATAATATCAACTTCCGTTAAAGAACATTTTAATTGTTCTGCTATTTCTTTATTAGTATATCCTTCTTTATGCAGTCTTAGTATATTATCATGTTTTATTTTTTCATTAATATCATCTTCCATTTCATTATTAATCTCTTTTGAGCTGCTGTTTCTGCCGATGTTTATATTATTTCGTATAGTCATATCTAATTGCTTTCTTAATTTTTCTATAGCTTCTTTTTTACTATTTTCTTTTATCTTTCTTATCTCATCATACTTAGTATTTTTTATCTCTTCTTTTGGGGATGAAGATTCAATATGTTTATCTTCGTTTTCTATTGTAATATCCAAAATATTGTTTTGTTTATCTTCTTTTTTTGATAATTCAGTATTATTTTCTTCTTCATTGTCTTCATTGTCTTCAACTTTTATATCTAAAATATTTTTTTCAGCAGGGGTAGAAATATCATACTTCATTTTTATGTTTGAATTTAAAACAGCCTCTTTTTTTTCTTTTAATTGAGTGAATTGAGGATCTTTTTCATTTAGCTGTTTGTTTAAATTATTGGCTCTATTTATAGCATCCTCTAATAATGATATTCTGCTTAATGCTATATTATTGAATTCTTTCACTAATGCTTCAATTTCATCTCTCGCTTTTTTTATAACCTCTCTTTCTAATCTCTCCCTAGCTCTTGATACTATATATACATAAAATAATGGTATTACAACAGCTAATATTATAATATTGACTATTACACTAATTAAGATTTGCATTTTTAAGAATTATCCTATTTTTATCCAAATATATCTATTTTAAGCCCTTTACTTTGCTCAGTAAGGGATACTTCTTCTATTTCTATATTATTATTATTTTGTCCGTCATCATAACTTTGATTAAATACAGATTTCTTTTTATTTTTTTTTCTATATGACATATAACCTTTATTTTTTTGTTCATCTTTTTTTTCTTTAATTTTGTTGTCTTCAGAAACATTTTCTGATTTTACAACTGTAGAATCTTTTATATATGAATCTCTATGTATATCTTTATCTTCAGATTGCATGGCTATTGTTTTGGCTGCCATTCTTACAT
>CAKVCJ010000196.1 GCA_934725655.1 uncultured Brachyspira sp. | reverse complement strand
ATTTTTTAACGCACGTTTAACAATCACTTGTATATTGTAGAAATTATATTTTTAGTTTTATTATATTTGAAATTTTACCTACCGTGCGGTGTGTTAAATTACAAAGTTAAAAACCACTTGGGCGGGGTTGCTTTTTTAAATAAGCAAGGAGATTAATTAAGATTAGAAACTATAAATAAAATATATGAACATAGAGGGCGGGGTTTTATAGTAAATTTTAAAATATAAAAAAGAGGCTCAAATATTTACTGTTATTCAAGCCCCTTTTTTGTGTTATATAAATTAATAATTTAACTATTCTTTCTAAATATACCTTGAAGTATTAAAGCCAAAGCACCGTCACCTGTAACATTACAAGCAGTGCCAAAACTATCCTGTAAAGCAAATATGGCAAGTATCAAAGCAGTACCATCATCATTAAAACCAAGCACAGAAATAATAATACCCAAAGAAGCAACTACAGTACCTCCTGGAACACCTGGAGCACCAACAGCAAATATACCAAGCAATATTATAAATAAAATCATAGTTCCAACAGGAGGCAAGCTTCCATATAATATTTTAGAGATAGTCATAACAAAGAAAGTTTCAGTCAATACAGAACCGCATAAGTGTATAGTTGAACCCATAGGTATAGCAAAGTCAACTATATCTTTATCTAAAGCATCAGACTTGCTTGCACATTTTAATGCCACAGGCAAAGTAGCAGCAGATGACATAGTACCAACAGCAGTAAGATAAGCAGGTCCATAATGCTTAAATACTCTTGCAGGATTTTTCTTTGATACAATACCTCCAATAGTATATAACAATGCAAGCCATATAAAGTGTCCAACTATCGCTATGAGTATAATTATTATAAATATTGGTATGCTTTTAATTATAGTGCCTTCATAAGCTAAAGTAGCAAATGTGCTTCCTATATAAAACGGCAATATAGGTACTACTACAGTATTTACTAAAAATAATATTATATTATTAAGTTCATCTAATAAATTTTCAAAATATTGTGATTTAGTTTTTACAACAGCAACTCCGCCGCATATTGCTAAAAATAATGCCGTAATTACTGGAAATACAGGATTAATATCTAATTTAAATATTATTTCAGGCAACTCTTTTCCGCCTGCCACATTTGAAGCTATATTTAAATTAGGTATTATTGCATATCCGGCAATAGTGGAAAATAAAGCAGCACCCACAGAAGAAAAATAAGCCAAAGCAAGCATAACTCCCAACATCTTATTAGCTTTGCTTCCCATTCTTGTTATAGCAGGAGCAATAAATCCTAAAACTATTAAAGGAACCATAAATGAGATTACCTGATTTAATACATATTTGATAGATTGTATTACATTAATTAAACCTTCATTAGAATATGTACCAATTAGAATTCCTGCCGCTATTCCTATAAAGAGCTTTATAAGCAAATAGTCTTTTTTACCTTTTTTTATAGATTCTTCCATAAAATATTCTCCTAAACTAATTTTATACATATAAGTATAGTAATTTTTTTTTAATATGTATATAAGAATTAAGTAAGATTTATCAAAAAATTATACGATATATTTTATTAAGGATATTTTTTTATTATGTCAATTTTTTATGCTTTGTTATCATCAATATTTGCTTCTCTTACAGCAATACTAATAAAAATTGGACTTAAAGATATTAATTCCAATTTAGCTACAGCAATAAGAACTATTATAATATTATTTATGTCTTGGATAATAGTATTTTATACAAATAAAGTTAACTCTATAAACACAATAGAAACTCTAAAAAACTTAAACAATAAAACTTTAATATTTATAATGCTTTCTGGTGTTGCAACTGGGCTTTCTTGGCTATTTTATTTTAAAGCACTTCAAATAGGAAATGTTAATAAAGTTATTGTAATAGATAAACTCTCTATAGTTTTTACAATTATATTAGCAAGTTTATTTTTAAAAGAAGTAATAACATTAAAAATAATAATAGGTGTTATATTAATAGTTGCCGGCACTTTGATAGTTGCTTTAGCTTAATATAATTAGCTATTATTAAACAACTGCTAATTTAAAAAAATTGTAAATATGTTAAAGTATTGATATAAAAATAATTTTTAATATTAATTATGAAAAGCAAAGAAAGATTTATATTAAAAGAAATAAAAAAATGGTATAAAGACAGCCTCATATCTGAAGAACAATTAAAAATATTATCTTCAAAATACAATAACAATATATATTTAGACTGGCAGCCTATAATAAAATCAATAATGATAACAGGCATAGTTTTAGTAATGATTGGTTTTATAGCTTTTATAAGTTTTTATATATTTTCAATTTATTTTATAGCATTTTTATTTGCACTTCTTTTTGTATCAGGATTTATAATTAATGAGGTAATGATAAAAAAAGAAATAAATCTTCCAAAAACTTCTGCTGTAATAGTTGCATTATCTTCTATATTTTTAGCCTGCGATATATTTACAATTTATTATATAATCTTTGAAAACAAAAATAATTACACAATAGTTTTTTTAATCAGTATAATAATATTTTTTATAATAGCATATATTAAAAAAAATTATATAGTGCTTTCAATAGCATTAATATCAGCAATTACATGGTATGGTTTTGAAGGCTTTGATTTTCCTTATATTGATTCTTATGTTTTTAATATTAATAATTATATAAGACTTATTTTAATGAGTACGGCAATATTTTTATTAGGCATTACAGATGTTAATGTAAAAATACTTGGAAATAAATATTATCTATTTTCAAAAATATTTTATAGTATTGGAATATTATATTTAAATGTAGTATTAGCAATTATGAGCATATTCGGCACTTATGACACAGTAATATTATTTAAAGACAACAAAGCAGAAACTATAACATACAGCATTATCTTTTTAATAACAGATATTATAATGCTTAGTTTGGGTATAAAAATAAAAAAGATGTCTATAATAAAATATTCTATATTTTTCATATTGGTTAATATGTATATAAGATATTTTGAATATTTTTATTTATCTATGAACAGTTGGATATTTTTTATCATACTTGGAGTGATAACAATTTTAATAGGAATAGTGATAGAACGCATAATACAAAACAGTTAGTGTGTTTTATTTAAGTATTTTTAGTATGTAAAAAATGTAATTGAGAAAAAGAGTATAATTTTTTAGAATAAAGAGCTAATTATATATATGCATCAAGTGCGGTTAAAACGCAAGAAGTTTATAGTTAAAGGTGTAAAAAAAATAATAAAAAAGATATAAAAATTAATTTATTTTACTTGACAAAAATGTTAAAATATGTATATTAACATAATTGACATTCGAAATTAATATTTTGAAATACCTGCAGTATACTGCAGGTTTATTTTTTTATGAGTAAAGTATTTGCCTATATAGATGGTTTTAATTCTTATCATTGTCTAAAATCTGCAATAGAATCAAAAAACACTAATTTAACAAATAAAAATAAATGGATAGATTACAGAAAATTAATATCTTTATTTTTTGATAAAAACACTGATATTGATAAAATAATGTTTTTTTCAGCTATACCATATCATGCCCATAAAGATGATGCTAATAAAAGAACAGATAAAATAAATAGACATAATGCTTTTTATGAAATATTAGAAAAATATTGCAATATAGAAGTTGTTAATGGAAGATTTGGTAAAAAAATCGTTACAGATACTTGTCCGAACTGTAATAAACAAATTAAATTAAAGAAACATGAAGAAAAAGAAACAGATGTATCATTATCTATAAATATATTATATGATGCCCTTACAATTAAAGAGCTTGATACTATAGTAATAATATCTTCAGATACAGATTATATTCCAATAATAAAAATGATTTTAGAAAGAACAAATAAAAAAATAAAAATGCTTTTTCCAATAAACTCTCTTATTAATAAAGAATTTTCAAAAATAACAAATAAAAATTATTCTGCTAAAACAATAAAAGAAAGGCATATAAAATTATCTCAAATACCAGATAAAGTAGTAATTGATGATATAATATATCAAACACCTTATATATAAGGTATATTTTTAATATGAGCAAGTTAGAAGAGCTTTTAAAGAGAGAATGTCCCGACGGCGTGGAATG
>CAKVCJ010000195.1 GCA_934725655.1 uncultured Brachyspira sp. | reverse complement strand
GGCACTTTAGTGGAAGGACAGAGAAAAAATAAGCCTTTAAATTTTATAGAAGAGATAATAAAAGAAGAGGATAGAACAAAGGCTTTGGTTACCGCTCCCGCGCATGGATTATATTTTAGAAAAGCTTTTTTCTATTAAAATTCTATTAAAAAATAATAAAAAAAATTTTATATAAATGCTTGACATATTTTTTTAATATTGTATAATCTATTATATACAGTTTAAATTATAAAGATTATGGATAATTTATATGATAAACAAACAATACTGTAATTTTGTTAAGCAAAGCAAAGCAAAGCAAAGCAAAGCCTATATTGTATTTTTTAATTAATAATTATTTTAAATTTCTATTTCAAAAATATTATTTAAATTTAGTTAAATATTTTTTAACTTTAATTACTTTAGATAGCTCATCAAGGAAAATAAAAAGTCCTTGTTTAGTTATAAATAAAAATTTTTTTCAAGGAGTTTTATATGCATAAACTACTAACAATACTATTTATTTTATTATCTTTTAACATTTCTTGTAATAGAAATGATAAAGAAGATAACAAAAAAGGAAGGAAATTTGGATATACATGTATGACTATGAATAATCCTTTCTTTGGAACTATAGCGGAATCAATTAAAGAAGAGCTTGCTAAAAATGGAGACGCTTTGATTGTTTTAGACCCGCAGCTTGACCAAGCAAAGCAAATATCTCAAGTAGAGGATATGATAGCTCAAGGAATAGAATTATTATTTCTAAATCCTGTGGACTGGCAAGGTGTAAAACCCGCATTAGACGCAGCTAAACAAGCGGGGATACCAATAGTTAATTTTGATGCCGATGTATACGATAAAGATTTGGTAGACGCTATAGTTATTTCGGATAACTATCAAGCTGGATTCGTATGTGGCGAAGATTTAGCAAAACGGATGCCTAATGGCGGTAAATTGGCAATTATAGAACATGCCGTAGCAAAATCTGTGTTGGATAGAATAAACGGATTTTATGATGGATTAGGCACTGTAAGCAATAAGTTTCAGTTAGTTTCAAGACAAGACGGATTGGGACAATTGGAAATTACTCTTCCGATAGCGGAAAATATACTTCAGGCAAATCCAGATGTCCAGGTATTTTTCGGAGGAAACGACCCTATAGCTTTAGGAATAGTCGCTGCTCTTAAAGCCGCTAATAAAACGGGCGTATTAGTTTATGGAGTTGACGGCTCTCCTGAAATTAAAGCGTCTATAAGAAACGGAGAGGCTACGGGAACAGGCGCTCAATCTCCAATTAATATTGGTAAAAAGTCCGTAGAAGTCGCGTATAAAATTCTTAACGGAGAAACTTTTGATAAAAATATAAGCGTTGAAACGGCTCTTATAGATAAAAATAATGTGGACAATTACGGAATAGACGGTTGGCAGTAAATAAATTTTAATTATACTCATATATCATAATATAAAGTTTCATTATGATATATGAGTTTATGGTATTATTTTTATGAGCAGATTAAAAGCGATTAATATTTGTAAAAAATTTCCAGGCGTAGTAGCTCTTGATAACGCCTCGTTAGAGGTCGAATCTGGAGAAGTATTGGCTCTTCTTGGAGAAAACGGAGCTGGTAAATCGACTATATCTAAAATTATATCTGGAGTTTATACGGCAGATAGCGGAGATATATTTATAGACAATAATAAAGTTCAAATTTCTTCTGTAGTAGACGCTGAAAAGAATGGAATAAGCATAATACATCAGGAAATAATGTTGATTCCAGAAATGAAAATATTTGAGAATATATTTTTAGGGAGAGAAATTAAAAAGAAAAATGGGTTAGCAAACGATAAAGAAATGATTAATAAAACTAAAAATTTTCTTGAAAAATTTGAATTTGATATTTCTCCAAATACAAAAATATCTAAATTAAGCATAGCTCAACAGCAGATGATAGAAATAATTAAAGCCGTATCATTTAATAGCAATATAATATTTATGGACGAACCCACAAGTTCTTTAACTGATAAAGAAGTAGAATATCTATTTAAAATAATAATGGATTTGAAAGAGCAAAATGTAAGCATAATATATATTTCTCATAAACTTGAAGAATTATTTGCAATAAGCGATAGAATAACCGTAATGAGAGACGGATGCGCCGTAGGAACTGTAAATACTTTAGAAACTAATAAAGATGAACTTATTTCTATGATGGTTGGAAGAACTTTAATAAATTATTATAAAAGAACTTTTAACGATAGCAAAAGCATTCGCAAAGAAAAAGTTCTAGAAGTTAAAAATTTATATGGAAAACCTTATTTAAAAGATATTAATTTTAGTTTGTATAAAGGTGAAATATTAGGTTTTGCTGGATTAGTTGGAGCTGGAAGAAGCGAACTTATGAAAATAATATTCGGAATAGACAAAAAAGAAAAAGGCGAAATTTATATAGACGATAATTTGGTTTCAATAAATACTGTAGACGATGCAATTAAATACCGAATAGCTTTACTTCCAGAGAATAGAAAAGAAGAGGGACTTATATTAGAAAATAAAGTCGGATATAACATAACTTTATGCATATTAAACGAATTTATAAAATTTATTAAAGTAAATAAAATTAAAGAGAATTCTATTATATCAAAATATATATCAAGGCTTTCTATAAAAACAAGCTCTTCGGAACAATCTGTTAAATATTTAAGCGGAGGCAATCAACAAAAAATTGTCTTTGCTAAATGGCTCGCTACTTCCCCTAAAGTTCTGATATTAGACGAACCTACGAGAGGAATAGATGTGGGAGCAAAATCTGAAATATACGAAATAATGGACCAGCTTGTTTCTAATGGAGTGTCTATCATTTTGATATCTTCCGAACTTCCAGAAGTTATTGGAATGTCCGATAGAATAGCCGTTATGCATGACGGAGTTATAACAGGAATTATAGAAAGAAACGAATTCTCGCAAGAAAAAATTATGCATTTAGCTACATCTTAATAAATAAATGGAGTGTTTTTTATGGATAATGTTAATAAAAATAATAATATAAATAATATATTAGATAATTTATCTAAAAATAAACTATTAAATCCTATAATAGATTTTATTAGAACTAATTTTGGAATACTTTTAGGCTTAATATTTATATGCGTTCTCATGATAATATTAACTCCTAATTTTTTAAAAGCTAATAATATAATAAATATTTTAAGACAAGTTACTACAAATTTAAATCTTGCATTAGGTATGACTATAATTATAATAATAAATGGCATAGATTTATCGGTAGGTTCTATAGTGGCGCTTTCGGGAACTATCGCTGGAGAATTAATAGCTTTTGCCAACTGGCCATTACCGCTTGCAATTATTACAGCCGTTTTAATAGGAACATTATGCGGACTTTTTAACGGAATAGTTGTAGCTAAAACTCAAATACCGCCGTTTATAGCGACTTTAGGAATGCTCAATATAGCTAGAGGAATTGCTTATGTTTCTACAGGAGGACAACCCGTAAGAGTTATGAACGAATCTTTTACATTATTGGGTTCTGGTTATGTTGGTAAAATACCTTTGCAAGTTATTTACACTTTAATATTTGTAATTATAATATCGTTGATTTTAAGAAAAACGAAATTAGGACGACATATATACGCTATAGGAGGCAATATAACGGCTGCAAGATTTTCTGGTATAAAGATAGTTTATGTTACAATTTTTGCTTATACGCTTTCAGGTTTTTTATCAGGTTTTTCTGGAGTAGTTTTAGCTTCAAGAATGTATTCTGGACAACCAACCGCTGCTCAAGGATTTGAACTTGACGCTATAGCCGCCTGCGTTTTAGGAGGCACAAGTATGAGAGGCGGAGTCGGAACAATCGGAGGAACCGTTATCGGAGCTTTAATTATAGGAGTTCTTAACAACGGCTTAAACTTGTTAAATATAAATTCCTTTTGGCAACTTATAGTAAAAGGAGCGGTTATATTATTAGCCGTTTATATAGATTTAATGAAAAAGAGATAAAAATGATTTTATAATAAATTAAATCGCTTGACATATTTTCCAATCTATGTTAAAATCTTCCCATAAATAAATTAAATTACAGAGAGTAATTAGATGATTTATATGAGATTTAAAAACACTGTAACTATGTTGAAC
>CAKVCJ010000194.1 GCA_934725655.1 uncultured Brachyspira sp. | reverse complement strand
AAAACTTTGTAAACTCATCATTATCTACGATAAAGCAATCTTCTAAATCAACCCAAGCATAAAAATCATTAGTTTGACTTTCTAATTCTGTAAACTTTTCATTTGTAAGAGGAGAAGCAGTATCAAATATTGAATTAGCTATATTTATAATAGTGTTTTCTTTATTAAACTCATCATTATACCAATAAACATCATCTAATTTTGTTTCTACTGTAAATACTTCATCATTCCAAGATATTAAAGTTGTATCATCAAGATAAAAATATCTATAAGCATTATTATCACTAAAAGATATTAATTTATCCTCTTGGCTTGCTATTTTTATCATTATTCTATTTAATTCAGCCACATCTAATACATCAATCATTATTGCTATTTCTTGATAACTATTAAATGAAACTATTTTTGAAGGTTTAGAAAAATCTAATATCTGTTCTAGTCTGTTAGTCATAGCTTCTACTACATACGCATCATCTCTATATGCGGCAAAATTATCAGCAAACTTTTGCATAAATAATTTATTAAGAGTCTTTTGTAAACTAATTTCAGCTTTTGAAGATAATTCATTTAATTTTACAGAAAATACAGTTTGAGAAGTACTTGGGATATATTTTGTCTCTACTGCTTGTATTACTGAAGTTGAAAATAGAGTTATCATTAAAACAACTATGGATATTATATTTTTCATTTTACTAAAACTCTCCTTACATTTTATAAAGCAACTTAATATATTATATTAGAGTAAAAATTAAAAGTCAAGTAAATATAAATAATAAAAATAAATATTTTAACCTATTAAATAAAAAATATTTCAAAATTAAATGAGAAAAATATTTCAAAATGTATAGTTTATGAGTTATATATATGGGAGTATTATATAAAATGAAAAGAATAACTAAAGTTTTTGCATTATTATTGTTATTATTTACAGTATCATGTAATTCAAATATTAATGATAGGAAAGTAACTAAATCTGCTTTATTAAATGAACATAATGCCTCTGTTGTAAATACAGAGTTTAACGGCAGTAGAACTATTATAGTATACTATTCTTGGAATGGAAATACAGAAATAGTAGCTAATAAAATTAAAAAGATTACTGGGGCTGATATATATAAAATCACTACAAAAATACCTTATCCAAATGAATACGATGATATAGTAGCTCAAGTAAAAGATGATATAGATAATGATAAACTTCCAGAATTAAACGGCAGTGTTGATTTATCTAAGTATGATAATATTATTATTGGATATCCTATATGGATAGGGGATATGGCTTTGCCTATGAAAAGTTTTTTATCGAAAAATGATTTAAAAGGCAAGAATATAGCACCATTTATATTAAATGGAGGTTCAAGAGTATATAAAAGTATTTCTTATATAAAAGATGTATGTCCCGACAGCAAAGTATTAAATTATATATCTATAAAAAGAAAAGATGTATCTGATTTAGATGCCAAAATAAATAATTGGATAAGAAAAATAAAAGTAGATATATCTAAATAATTTATTAATATTATGTTAATATTTGCATAAAGAAAAAAAATAGTATACAATTTACATAATAATAATTTGGAGATATTTTTATGAAAATAGATAATAGGGTATTGATATCTGATGATGGGCATAGAATGTATACTTATATTTTTACTCCAGACGCTCAGCCTAAAGCAATAGTACAAATAGTTCATGGGCTTGGAGAACATGCGGGCAGATATAAGGAATTGGCTACTAAATTGGCAGAGAATGGATTTTTGGTATGTGCTGATGACCATAGAGGGTTTGGAAGAAGTACGGTTAGTAAAGATGGTATTGGACATATTGCAGATAATAATGGAGCTGATTTAATATTAGGAGATATGAAGCATCTTATGGTGACAGTAAAAGCTGATTATCCTAATATCCCATATTTTATGTTAGGGCATAGTATGGGTTCTTTTTTAACGAGAGGCTTCTTAATAAAATATCATAAAGATTTAAATGGTGCTATTATAATGGGCACTAAAGGCAAACCTAATAAAATAGAAAATATAGCTAAATTGATAGCAAGTGTTCAGAAGTCTATTTTTGGAGGAAGGAAGAGGGCTAAACTATTAGATAAATTATCTGTTGGAGGGTATGGAAAGAAATATTTCCCTAATGATAAATCAGATTTAGCTTGGCTTACTTCAGATAAAGAAGAGATTAATAAAGTATTAGAAGATGAGTATTTTGCAAGTAAGCCTGCTAGTATAGAGACTTATATACAATTATTTAATTTGATAGATAAAATTTCAGATAAAAATAATTATTCTAATATGAGTAAAGATTTTCCTATACTTTTAATATCTGGTGATAAAGACCCTGTTGGGAATATGGGAAAGGGTGTAAAATGGGTATATGAGATGTATAAATCTTTAGGGCTTAATGATATTAATATAAGTTTATATAAAGATGGAAGACACGAGATATTAAATGATGTGCAAAGAAATGATGTAATGAATGAAATACTTGAGTGGCTTAACGCTCATATTTAAAATGAAAGAAGAAAGGAAGTTATGTGTTATGGCTAATTTAATTGAAAGGTTTAGAGAATTAGAACCTATAAAAAGTAATATAGATTTGGCAATAGAAACTATAATTAACTGTTATAAAAATGGCAATAAAGTTTTAATAGCTGGAAACGGAGGAAGTGCCTGCGACAGTGAACATATTGCTGGCGAGTTATTAAAAAGTTTTGTAAAAAAAAGACCTATAAAAGAAGAGATTAGAAAAGAGCTTTTAGACTTTGAAGAGGGAGAATATATTGCTGATAATTTAGAAGCTCCTCTTAGAGCTATTGCTTTAACTTCGCATATGGGGCTTTCTACTGCATATTTAAATGACAGAGACCCTTATTTAATATTTGCTCAGCAGCTATTAGGTTTTGGGGACAAAGGAGACGTTTTTATTGCTATAAGTACATCAGGCAACGCTAAAAATATTATATATGCCGCTAAAGTTGCTAAGGCTATGGGAATAAAAATAATATCTTTTACAAATAATAATGGCGGTAAACTTGCCGAGATGGCAGACATTGCTATAAAAGCACCTTCAAAAGAAACATATATTGCTCAGGAATACCATGAAGCTATTTATCATGAAATATGTATGAAAGTAGAGGGATATTTCTTTAAAGAGGATAGATAATAATATTTTATAAAGTTTATGAAAATACTTTTGATAAAACAAACTTCTCTTGGAGATGTACTTCACGCAACCCCTGTTATTAGAGCATTAAAAAAATGGAAAAGCGACTGCACTATAGATATAGTAACAGATAAAAGAGCTTTGGGTATACTTGAAAATAATCCGTATATAAATAAATTGTATGTGCTTGATGTATATAAATATGAAAAAGAAATATTTGCTTCTCCGTCTAAATTCTTTTCTACAATTAAAGAGTTTTTTTCTCATATTAAAGAAGTGAGAAAAGAGCATTATGATATAGCAATAGATTTGCAAGGGCTTGAGAGAAGCGTTATATTTCTTTATTTGTGCCATTCAAAAAAGAAATTTGCCAAGGGAAAATGGCTTGGAATTAAAAGCAATTATTACAAAGATATTAATGCTATAGTTGGACTTCTTTCTTTTTTAGATTATATTGACTGCCCGAGTGACGGTACTGATTTAGACTATTTTTTGCCTAATGATATAGAAAATACTTTTAATAAAAAAATAGAAAACTTAAATATAAAATTAGATAAAAACTATATTATATTTTCTCCTTTTTCAAGATGGGATACTAAAGACTTATCTGTAAAAAAATCCAGAGAGATAATCGAAGAGATAAGAAAAATAAGTAAAATACAAATAGTAATATCAGCAACAAAAGACTATAATGAAAAATGCATTGAAATAGCCAATGGTTTTGAAAATGTATTAAACACATCAAGTTATTTTAATTTAAATGAGTTAGCCTATTTAATAAAAGAGTCCTTGGGAATGATTACGGCTGATTCTTTTCCAATGCATACGGGTTGTGCTTTTAAAAAACCGCTTATAGCAATATTTGGTCCAACTAGTGAGGTTAGGGTAGGTCCTATAGCAGAAAACTCTGAAACCATTAGAGTAGAGGGCTTGGAATGTGCAAGATGCTACAAAAGAAAAAACTGCC